>CAZEGY010000335.1:0-4002 GCA_964511815.1 uncultured Rhodovulum sp. | reverse complement strand
GCGGTGATGGGGGTGATGATCATCCCGTTCATCTCCTCGCTCTCCGACGACGCGCTCCGCGCCGTGCCGCGGAGCCTGCGCGACGGCTCGCTGGCGATGGGCGCGACCCCGGCCGAGACGATGACCCGCGTGCTCCTGCCCGCCGCCCTCCCCGGGATCATGGGCGGCATCCTCCTCGGGCTCTCGCGGGCGATCGGCGAGACGATGATCGTCGTCATGGCCGCCGGGCTGATCGCGACGCTGACGGTCAACCCGCTCGACTCGGTGACGACGGTGACCGTGCAGATCGTCACCCTCCTCGTCGGCGACAGCGAGTTCGACAGCCCCAAGACCCTCGCGGCCTTCGCCCTCGGCCTCGTCCTCTTCGCCGTGACACTGACCCTCAACGTCATCGCCCTCGTCATCGTCCGTCGCTACCGGGAGCAGTACGAATGACCGCCGCCCCCGAGCGCGGCGCCGAGCGAGGCTCCGACCGAAGCTCCGACCCGGGCCTCCGCCGCCGCCGCCACGCCGCCGACCGCCGCCTGCGCCTCTACGGGGTCGCGGCGATCTCGCTCGCCGTCGGCCTGCTCGCCGTCCTCGTCCTGTCGCTCGTCGTCACCGGCTGGGCCGCGTTCACCCAGACCAAGATCCGCGTCGACTTCCCCGTCTCCGCCGACCTCGTCGACCGGGCCGACCCCGACCGCGGCGACTTCCGCGCGGTCACCCGGACCGGGATCGCCGGCCTCGCCCCGGACGCCGCGCCCGAGGAGCTCCGCATCCTCCAGTCGCTGCTCACCCGCAACACCGCCTTCCTCGTCCGCGACGCCATCGTCCGCGATCCGTCGGTGATCGGCGGCACCCTCATCCTCAAGGTGCCCGCCGCCGACCCCGTCGACCAGCTCCACAAGGGCCGCATCGACCGCGCCACCCCCGAGGACCAGCGCCGCATCTCCGACGCCCAGGTCGCCGCGTTCGACGCCCTCGTCGCCGAAGGCCGGGTCTCGCGGCCGTTCAACACCGGCCTCTTCCTCAACGCCGACAGCCGCTTCCCCGAGCTCGCGGGCCTCTCCGGCGCCATCGCCGGCTCGTTCTACCTGATGCTCGTCTGCCTCCTCCTCAGCGTGCCGATGGGCGTCGCGTCGGCGGTCTGGCTCGAGGAGTTCGCGCCGAAGAACCGCCTGACGGACTTCATCGAGGTCAACATCAACAACCTCGCCGCCGTGCCCTCGATCGTCTTCGGCCTCCTCGGCCTCGCCCTCTTCATCCAGACCTTCGGGCTGCCGCGCTCGGCCCCCCTCGTCGGCGGCATGGTGCTCGCGCTGATGACGCTGCCGACGATCATCATCGTCACCCGCAATGCGCTGAAGGCGGTGCCGCCGTCGATCCGCGAGGCGGGCTACGGGGTCGGCGCCTCGCGGCACCAGGTCGTGCTCCACCACGTCCTGCCGCTCGCGCTCCCCGGCATCCTGACGGGCACGATCATCGGCCTCGCCCACGCGCTCGGCGAGACCGCGCCGCTCCTTCTCGTCGGGATGAATGCCTTCATAACCAGCCCGCCCGGCGGCGTCCTCGACGCCTCGACGGCGCTCCCCACCCAGATCTACATCTGGGCCGACAGCCCGGAGCGCGGCTTCGTCTCCCGCACCTCGGCGGCGATCCTCGTGCTCCTAGGCTTCCTGATCGTGATGAACGGCCTCGCCGTGTGGCTCCGCCACCGGCTCGAGCGCCGCTGGTAGGAGGACCGATGCCCTCGACGATGGAGCAGCTCGCCGCGCGCGCCCCCGCGGAGACCAAGGTCGCCGCCCGCGACGTGGCCGTCCACTACGGCGAGAAGCAGGCGCTCTTCGGCGTCTCCCTCGCCATTCCCGCGAACCAGGTGACCGCGCTCATCGGTCCCTCGGGCTGCGGCAAGTCGACGTTCCTGCGCTGCATCAACCGCATGAACGACACGATCCCGTCGGCGCGGGTCAGCGGCTCGATCCTGCTCGACGGCGAGGACGTCTACGCCTCCGACCTCGACGTGGTCGAGCTCCGCGCCCGCGTCGGCATGGTCTTCCAGAAGCCGAATCCCTTCCCGAAGACGATCTTCGAGAACGTCGCCTACGGCCCGCGCATCCACGGCCTCACCCGGAACCGCGGCGAGCTCGCCGCCCTCGTCGAGAGCTCGCTCCGCCGGGCCGGGCTGTGGAACGAGGTCAAGGACCGCCTGCGCGAGCCCGGCACCGGCCTCTCGGGCGGCCAGCAGCAGCGCCTCTGCATCGCCCGGGCGATCGCCACCTCCCCCGAGGTCCTGCTCATGGACGAGCCGGCCTCGGCGCTCGACCCGATCGCCACGGCGGTCATCGAGGAGCTCATCGACGAGCTCCGCGCCCGCTATACCATCGTCATCGTCACCCATTCGATGCAGCAGGCGGCGCGGGTCAGCCAGCGCACCGCCTTCTTCCACCTCGGGCGGCTGATCGAGGACGGCGCCACCGCCGACATCTTCTCGAACCCGCGCGAGAAGCAGACCGAGGATTACATCACCGGCAAGATCGGCTGATTCCCGCACGAGATCCCCACCGTGCCGCGGACGGCCCCGGCCCCGCCCGGGGTCGGGGAGCGTTAGGCGGAAATCCGCTTATCGTTCCGGGGGACGCAACCCCGGCGCAGCCTGGCCTCCGGGGACACCAACCGATTGAAATCAGCCGCTTTCTCCGGTGACTCCGCGCGGCCGTGCCCGGCGGCGGCCCCGGAAGCACGCGCGCCCCTCGACGGGTACGCCGGACAACCGGGTTGCAGCAGTACGGGCCTTTGAGGTTAATGGCCCCGTGATCCCCTCGAACCAGAAGATCACGGGGCCCTGACGACACACCCCACCCCTCAATCGAAGTCGTCACGGCCACTACCAGAGGCGGGTGTTCGTGTTTTAACGAACACCCGCCGACTGCCGGACAGGCACCGGGCACGACGGGCGATCGGCATTGATGCACGTTGGCGGAACACGGCACGCGCTCCCCAGGGACAACTGACCAGGAACGCTACCACTCGCTACTCGCGGAACTCGCCGGCGTGCGGCGCATCCCACCGCTTGATGCATGAGCCTTATTCCAGAAAGCCGCCTGCGGGATCAACACCAATCTCCTGCCGCGTGTGCAGTTGCGTCGTCGAAATCGCCAGCGTTTCCGGCACCATGCCGCCGCCTCCGCCCCCTGCCGCGGACCGCGCCGCGCGCTTCCCGCCGTAGGCAACTGATGATGCGCGGAATTCCGCCGATCGGCCGGCTGGCCGTATTCGCGAGATTGCCGGCGGGCGTCGCCTCCAGCTGGAACCTCCTGTTGCTGATTCGACACACACCAGAGAAATCTTGGATCGGAGCACACGGCACCGAGGGCCACGAACGCTTGCATATCGCCCGCCACGAACAATCTTGGGTTGAGTAGTCGCCCAAGGAACGAGCGTTACGAATCCTCCTGATCCGCGCGCCGGGGCGCCGGAACTCCGCCTCGCTCCGCCGTCCCGGCCCTCGTGATCGTCGGTCCTTCGCGGCATCGCCGCGAGCGACATCGGGCAGATAATCGTTATGCGATCTATCACACCTCCGCGTTGCAACGCCAGTCACGCATCTCGTCCGCGCGCGGCGAGCCGGCCTGATTCCCTCGCGGCGAGGTGCCGCCGCGACGAGGGGAGCGGCGCGCCCCGGGGAGCGGTCCGGCCAATTCGTTGACTCTCCGACGCGCCGGGCGCTAGGCAGGATCCCGGAAGAGCAACATCCCCGGTGGGGTGCCCGGACTTCAACTCCGGTGGGAGGCGCCTCGCGTCTCCGGTTGGTTCGACTCCTTCCTCTTCCGCCAACAGTGACGGTATGCACTTGGGATTGACGGGGAGATCAACTCCCGCTCGGTGACTCCCAGTCGCCCCCAACGAAGACGGGATGCCGGCTGTTGGCAGCTTGCGCCCGCCCGCGGGCACCGCCGGCCGGTCGGCCACGAGTGTCCCGAATAGGACTGAGGCAGCCGCCGATGCTCGCCAGAGGCCCGG
>CAZEGY010000334.1:0-4006 GCA_964511815.1 uncultured Rhodovulum sp. | reverse complement strand
TCGAGGCGGCCGACCCCGAACTCGCCAATTCCTGATAAACCACAGAAACCCGAAGGGAAGAAACCGATGAACACCTACAAGATCGCCGCCATCCCCGCCGACGGCATCGGCCCGGAAGTCATCGCCGCCGGCCTCCAGGCGCTGGAGTCGCTCGAGCGCCGCGACGGAGGCTTCAAGCTCGACGTCACCGCGTTCGACTGGGGCTCGGACTACTACAAGAAGCACGGGGTGATGATGCCGGAGGACGGCACCGCGCAGCTCAAGCCTTTCGACGCCATCTTCTTCGGCGCGGTCGGGGCGCCGGACGTGCCCGACCACGTCACCCTCTGGGGCCTGCGCCTGCCGATCTGCCAGGGCTTCGACCAGTACGCCAACGTCCGCCCGACCAGGATCATGCCGGGCGTCGGCTCGCCGCTGGCGAACGTCGGCCCGGGCGATCTCGACTGGGTGATCGTCCGCGAGAACTCCGAGGGCGAGTATTCCGGCCACGGCGGCCGGGCGCACCGCGGCCTGCCCGAGGAGGTCGGCACCGAGGTCGCGATCTTCACCCGGGTTGGCGTCACCCGGATCATGCGCTACGCCTTCAGGCTGGCGCAGTCGCGGCCGCGCAAGCTCCTGACCGTCGTCACCAAGTCGAACGCCCAGCGGCACGGCATGGTGATGTGGGACGAGATCGCCGCCGAGGTGGCGCAGGAGTTCCCGGACGTGACCTGGGACAAGATGCTGGTCGATGCGATGACCGTGCGCATGGTGAAGAACCCGCAGAGCCTCGACACCATCGTCGCCACCAACCTCCACGCCGACATCCTCTCCGACCTCGCCGGGGCGCTCGCCGGCTCGCTCGGGGTGGCGCCGACCGCGAACATCGATCCCGAGCGACGGTTCCCCTCGATGTTCGAGCCGATCCACGGCTCGGCCTTCGACATCACCGGCAAGGGCATCGCCAACCCGGTCGCGACCTTCTGGACCGCGGCGCAGATGCTCGACCACCTCGGCGAGCCGAAGGCCGCCGGACGGCTGATGCGCGCCGTCGAGCAGGTCTGCGCCGACGGGGTCACCACCCCCGACATCGGTGGCAAGGCGACGACGCAGGAGGTGACCGACGCGGTCTGCGAGGCGATCCGCCAGTCGAACGTCTGAACGGGCGGGCGCGGCGCCACGCGCGCCGCGCTCCTCCCCCACGCCGGAAACCAAGATCAACAAGCGCCCAGGGAGCCTCGAATGTCACAGATCATGCCCGATGCGGTGCCAGCCGGCGGGAGCGCCGGTTCCGAGGCCCTCCTGCGCCGCCTGTTCGACGCCGCCGTCGCCGCGGCGCTGCCCGCCGGCCTTGTCGCCCGGCACCTGCCGGAGCCGCCGAAGGGCCGCACCATCGTCCTCGGCGCCGGCAAGGCCTCGGCGGCGATGGCGAAGGCGGTGGAGGACGCCTGGGACGGTCCGCTCGAAGGGCTCGTCGTCACCCGCTACGGCCATGCCGTTCCCTGCGACCGCATCGAGATCGTCGAGGCGGCGCACCCGGTCCCCGACGAGGCCGGCCGTGCCGCCGCGGCGCGGATCCTCGAGATCGCCCGCTCGGCCGGTCCCGACGACCTCGTGCTCTGCCTGATCTCGGGCGGCGGCTCGTCGCTGCTGGCGCTGCCGGCCGAGGGCATCCCCTTCGCCGACAAGCAGGCGGTGAACGCGGCGCTGCTCAGGAGCGGCGCCGACATCGCCGAGATGAACACCGTCCGCCGCCACCTCTCGGCGATCAAGGGCGGGCGGCTCGCCGCCGCCGCCTTCCCGGCGCGCGTCGTCAGCCTGGTGATCTCCGACGTGCCCGGCGACGATCCCGCGGCGATCGCCTCGGGCCCGACGGTGGCCGACCCGACCACCTTCGCCGACGCCGCGGCGATCCTCGCCCGCTACGGCATCGACGCCCCGGCCGCGGTCGCGGCCCACCTCGCGGCGGCGGCCGAGGAGACCCCGAAGCCCGGCGACCCGCGCCTCGCCACCGCCGGGACCGCGGTGGTCGCCGCGCCGCGGATGTCGCTCGAAGCCGCCGCCGCCGTCGCGCGCGCGGCCGGCGTCGCCCCGCTGATCCTCGGCGACGCCCTCGAAGGCGAGGCGGCCGAGGTCGGCAAGGTGATGGCCGGCATCGCCCGCGCCGCCGCCGGCATCGGCCACCCGCTCGCGCCGCCGTGCGTGCTGCTCTCCGGCGGCGAGACCACCGTCACCGTCCGCGGCACCGGCCGCGGCGGCCGCAACGTCGAGTTCCTGCTCGCCCTCGCCGTGGCGCTGAACGGCGCCCCCGGCATCTGGGCGCTCGCCGGCGACACCGACGGCATCGACGGCGGCGGCCCCGCCGCCGGCGCGGTCGTCACCCCCGACAGCCTCGCCCGCGCCCGCGCCCTCGGGCTCGACCCGCGGGCCAGCCTCGCCGACAACGACGCCCACGCGCTCTTCGAGGCGCTCGGCGACGCCGTCGTCACCGGACCGACCCTCACCAACGTCAACGATTTCCGCGCCATCCTGGTCACCGGCCCCTCCGGTGGCGTGGCGCTCCGAAAGGACTGAGCCCATGCCCCGCGACTGCCGCGCCAAGATCGTCGCCACGATCGGCCCCGCCAGCTCCGACGCCGCCACCATCGCCGCGCTGCTCGAGGCCGGCGCCGACGTCTTCCGCCTCAACTTCAGCCACGGCACCCACGCCGACCACCGCGCCCGCCACGCCATCATCCGCGAGCTCGAGCGCACGAGCGGCCGGCCGATCGGCATCCTCGCCGACCTCCAGGGCCCGAAGCTCCGCGTCGGCGTCGTGCCGGGCGGCCCGCGCGCGCTGGCGAACGGCGACCGCGTGCGCTTCGCGCTGGCACCCGATGGCGACACCGTGCCGCTGCCGCACCCGGAGGTCTTCGCCGCGCTCGCGCCCGGGGTCGAGCTCCTCATCGACGACGGCAAGCTCCGCCTCGTCGTCGAGGAGGCGACCGCCGACACCGCCGTCGCCCGCGTCGAGGCCGGCGGCAAGCTCCTCGACCGCAAGGGGGTCAGCATCGTCGGCGCCGTGCTCCCGGTCTCCGCGCTCACCGACAAGGATCGCAGCGACCTCGCCTTCGCGCTCGAGCTCGGCGTCGACTGGGTGGCGCTCTCCTTCGTCCAGCGTCCCGAGGACGTCGACGAGGTCCGCGCCCTCGCCGGTGGCCGCGCCCGGATCATGGCCAAGCTCGAGAAGCCCTCGGCCATCGACCACCTCGACGCGATCATCGAGCGCGCCGACGCGGTGATGGTCGCCCGCGGCGACCTCGGCGTCGAGATGCCGGCCGAGCTGGTCCCGACCATCCAGCGCCAGATCCTGCGCGCCGCCCGCACCGCCGGCAAGCCGGTCGTCGTCGCCACCCAGATGCTCGAGAGCATGACCGAGACCCCGACGCCGACCCGCGCCGAGGCGTCCGACGTCGCCACCGCGGTCTACGGCGGCGCCGACGCGGTGATGCTGTCGGCGGAGAGCGCCTCGGGCAAGCACCCGGTGGCGGCGGTGCAGATGATGGACCGGATCATCGCCGCGGTGGAGGCCGACCCGACCTACCGGCAGGCGCTCGACGCCGCCAACCCGCCGCCGCAGCCGACGATCTCCGACACCATCTGCCATGCCCTGCAACAGTCGGCCGCCGTCCTGCCGGTGAAGGCGCTGGTGACCTACACCGACTCCGGCGCCACCAGCATCCGCACCGCCCGGGTGCGGCCGGACGCGCCGATCTTCGCGCTGACGCCGAACGTCGCGGTCGCCCGCCAGCTGGCGCTGCTCTGGGGCACCTTCCCGATCGTCGTCGAGCCGGCGGAGGGCGTCACCCGCATCGTCGCCCTCGCCTGTGCGGCGGTCGCCGAGCGCGGCGCGGCGGGTCCGGGCGACATCATCGCCATCGCCGCCGGGATGCCGTTCGGCGTCGCCGGCAGCACCAACCTGCTCCGCATCGAACGGCTGCCCGGCGAGGCCGCCTGACCACCCGACCAGACAAGCGGCGATCGGCGC
>CAZEGY010000333.1:0-4017 GCA_964511815.1 uncultured Rhodovulum sp. | reverse complement strand
TGACGAGCCGGCGGAGGTCGGCGGCGGCCTTCGCCTGCATCCGGGCGGGGATCTCTTCGGAGAAGAGCTCGAGGAGGAGGTCGGGCATGGACGTCAGCTCCAGAGGTCGAGGAAGCCCTGGGTGACGAGGGCGTTGGCGATGTCGACGAAGACCGCCGAGACGAGCGGCAGCACGATGAAGGCGGTCTGGCACGGCCCGTAGCGCTTGGTGACCGCGGTCATCGTCGCGATCGCCGTCGGGGTCGCGCCGAGGACGAACGAGGCGTAGCCCGCGGTCATCACCGCGGCGGGATAGTCGCGGCCGAGGAAGCGGAAGGCGACGAGGACCGCGGCGGCGACGGCGATGACGGTCTGCACGAGGAGGACGACGAGGAGCGTCCCCGCCATCCCGGCGAGCGCCCAGAGCTGGAGCGCCATCAGCGACACCGCGAGAAAGACGCCGAGGGCGAACTCCGAGACGAGCGACAGCGCCGGGGTGTGGGCGACGGGCTTCAGGAAGGGCACGAGCGGCATCAGGTTGCCGACGACGATGCCGACGAGCAGGCAGGGCACGAAGAGCGGCAGCATCACCCGCGTCGTCAGGATCGCCCGCTGGAGCAGGTAGCCGAGGATGATGCAGACGAAGACGGTGAGCAGCGTCCGCATCAGCGCGTTGCGGGTGATCGCCGGCGGCGGCGGGGCGGTGTCGGAGAGACCGACCGGGTTGACCTCGTCGGGCTCGTCGGAGCGGAGGCCGCGCGGCTCGATCAGCATCCGCGCGATCGGGCCGCCGATGACGCTGGCGACGACGAGGCCGAGGGTCGCCATCGCGATGCCGATCTCGGGCGCGCCGGCGAGGCCGCGGGCGGTGAGCTCGGGGGTCCAGGCGATGATGGTGCCGTGGCCGCCGAGGAGCGAGGTCGAGCCGAGGACGACGCCCATGCCGGCCGGCAGGCCGGCGGCGAGCGCCGCGAGGCCGCCGACGAGGTTCTGGACGAGGAGCAGCGCGGCGGTGATCGCGACGAGGATCGCCAGCGGCTTGCCCCCCTTCACGAGGTCGCCGATCCGGGCGTTGAGGCCGATGCCGGTGAAGAAGATCAGCAGCAGGATGTCGCGGGCGTGGGTGTCGAAGCCGACGGTGGCGATGCCCGCCTCGTGCAGGGCGAAGAACAGGAGCGCGACGAGGAGGCCGCCGGTCACCGGGTCCGGGATCGAGAAGCGGCGCAGCAGCGGGACGCGGTCGTTGATCGCCTCGCCGAGCAGATAGGCGACGAGACCGACGGTCACGGCCATGAAGTCCGGGAAGTGGATTTCGGTCATCGGATCGCCCTCGCGGCCGCCGCCGGCTGCTTACGCGGCCGGCTTCGGGTGGTCAACGTGCGCCCCTGCCGCACGCCCTCTCGCGCGTCCCATGCTCAGGCGACGTTCAGGACGATCTTGCCGACGTGGGCGGAGCTCTCCAGCCGGGCGTGGGCGGCGGCGGCGTCGGCGAGCGGGAAGGTGCGGTCGAGGACCGGGGCGATGCGCCCGGCGTCGAGGAGCGGCCAGACCTCGCGGCGGAGGTCGTCGGCGATGCGGGCCTTGGCCTCGACCGACTGCGGGCGCAGCGTCGAGCCGGTGATCGTCAGGCGCTTGACCATCACCTGGGCGAAGTTGAGCTCGACCGTCGCGCCGGTGAGGTGGGCGATCATCACGAGGCGACCGTCGGTCGCCAGCGCCCGGACGTCGCGGGCGAGATAGTCGCCGCCGACCATGTCGAGGACGAGGTCGACGCCGCGCCCGTCGGTCGCCTCGCGCACCGCGGCGACGAAGTCGGCGTTGCGGTAGTTGATGGCGAGCTCGGCCCCGAGGTCGAGGCAGGCCTGGCACTTGGCCTCGGAGCCGGCGGTGGCGAAGACCCGGGCGCCGCGGGCGCGGGCGAGCTGGATCGCGGTGGTGCCGATCCCCGACGAGCCGCCGTGGACGAGGAAGCTCTCGCCGGCGGCGAGGCGGCCGCGGGTGAAGACGTTGCTCCACACGGTGAAGAAGGTCTCGCAGAGGCCGGCGGCGGCGACCCAGTCCATGCCGTCGGGCACGGGCAGGGCGTGGTCCTCGTGGGTGAGCGCGTACTCGGCGTAGCCGCCGCCCGGCAGCAGGGCGCAGACCTTGTCGCCGACCTGCCAGCGCGAGCCGCCCGGGCCGACCGCGGCGACCTCGCCCGCCGCCTCGAGGCCCGGAAGGTCCGAGGCGCCGGGGGGCGGGGCGTAGGAACCGGCGCGCTGGAGCGCGTCGGGGCGGTTGACGCCGGCGGCGCGGACCCGGATCAGGATCTCGCCGGCCGCGGGCTTCGGCACGCGGCGGACGGCGGGGCGGAGGACCTCGGGACCGCCGGGCTCGGCGATCTCGACGACGTGCATCTCGGTGGGCAGGGTCATCGGGCTTCCTCTCGGCATCCGGGCGCGCGGGTGGCGCTCCCGGAGGGGACCCGTCCTCGTTAGCCCGCGCCGCGCGCCGCGGAAAGCGCAAGGGTGCGGACCCCGGGCGCGGAACGTTCGCGACGATCGCAGACATCGCGGCGATTCTCTGTCAGTCTTGCTGATCGAACCGGGGAGGAAGCCGTGGTCGGGAGGCTGTTGCCGGTCGCGGTCGCCGCGGCCCTGACGTCGGGTGCCGCGATGGGGGCCGACGCCCCGGGGCTGAAGACCATCGACCCGGTGGCGCTGCGGGCCGGCATCGAGAGCGCGGTGCGGGATCTGATGGTGCCGGGCGCGCTCGTCCTGCTCACGACCCCGCAGGGCGACGTCGTCATCGGTGCCGGAACGACCGAGCTCGGCACCGCGACCCCGCCGCGCCCCGACACCCGCTTCCGCGCGGCGTCGAACACCAAGACGATGACCGCGGCCGCGATCGTGCAGATGGTCGCGGAGGGCAGGCTCGCCTTCGACGATCCGATCGCGACGTTCGTCCCCGGCGTTCCCGACGGCGAGAGGATCACGATCGACCAGCTCCTCAGGATGCGGTCCGGCCTCTTCAACTTCACCGACGCGCCGGAGCTCGCGACGGGTCTCGACGACGATCCCGACAAGGTATGGACCGCCGACGAGATCCTCGGCATGGCGTTCGCGCGACCGGCGGCGTTCGCCCCCGGCACCGCGTACGCCTACAACAACACCAACTACTACCTGCTCGGCCTCGTCGCCGAGAAGATCGACGGCAAGCCGCTCGCCGCGGTGTTCGAGGACCGCCTCTTCGGTCCGCTCGGCCTGACGGACACGGCGCTGCCCGCGCCCGCGTCGACCGCGCTTCCCGAGCCCTTCTCGCACGGATACCTCTACGGCGGTGCGACCTACGCGCTCGCCGACACGCCGTACCCGGAGGCGCTCCGGGCGGCGGCGCGGGCCGGGACGCTCGCGCCGAACGACGACACGTTCCAGAATCCGTCGGCCTACTTCGCCGCCGGCGGCGTCGTCTCCACCGCCGACGACCTCGCGGCGTGGATGCGGGCGCTGGTCGGGGGCAGGGTCTTCGACGCCGAGCTCCACGAGCGGTGGCTGGCGAGCCCGGAGGCGCCGGTGCCGGGCGAGCCGTCGATGCAGAAGTACGGCTACGGCATCCTCACCCTGAGCTTCGGGCCGAACCTGATCTACTACCACGAGGGAGAGATGCCGGGATACCAGTCCTTCATGGGCTACGATCCTGCCAGCGACATGACCCTCGTCGTCTGGACCAACCTGACGCTCGACCTCGACGGCATGGCGACCGCGAACACCCTGATGGTGAAGGTGCTCGACGAGATCTACCGGACGTCTCCGCTGAAGCGGACGAACTGAGAGCCCTCCGCCGAGGGCGGCGCGGACGTGCGCGAACCCCGGTGAACAGAGGGCAAGCTACGCGACACTGGGGGGAGAGAGAGAGGATACGATGGCGTCCTGGGGCGGACGCCCCGCACGCCGCCTTCGATCGAAGCGGGCTCCGCCCGCGAGGATGTCGGCCCGGCGAGCCGAAGCGCTGCTTCGGCCGGGCCGTTCCCCGGAGCCGGCGACGGCGGAGGGGAAGGGG
>CAZEGY010000332.1:0-4021 GCA_964511815.1 uncultured Rhodovulum sp. | reverse complement strand
GCCGGTACATCGGCAGCCAGGTCACGTCCTGACCGTCGACCATGATCGTGCCGCGGTCGGGCGGCACGAGGCCGGCGATCGCGTAGAAGCAGGTGGTCTTGCCGGCGCCGTTCGGCCCGAGCAGCGCCGCGACCTCGCCGCGGCGGAGCGACAGCGACACGTCGCGGAGCACCGGCCGGCTCTTGTAGCTCTTGGCGAGGTTCTCGACGACGAGCCCGGCGGCGGTCGGGGCGACGCGGAGCTCCGGGCGCTCCGCCGTCGGCATCGGGATCGGCGCCCTCACGGAGCGCGGCCCGGGCTCGGTCCCGCCCCGGTGCCGGGCGCCGTGCCCGGCGTGAAGATCGTCTGCACCCGCCCCTCGACCTGGGCGGTGCCGGCGTCGAGGTCGATGTGGAGGCGCTCGCTCGACATCGCGTTGCGCCCCTGGGTCAGCAGCACGTCGCCGGTCATGTCGACGGTGCCGGCCACCACCTCGTAGACCGCCTCGTCGGCCTCCGCCGCCTCGCTGCCGTTCGAGAGCGTGACGTTGCCGGTCGCGATCATCCGCTGGACCTGCCCGGCGGTGTCGCCGCTGCCCTCGACGTAGAAGACCTGCACCCGGTCGGCGGCGAGGCGGAGCGCGCCCTGGCCGACCCGGACGTTGCCGCCGAAGACCGCGGTGCCCGCCGCCTGGTCGAGGTCGAGGCGGTCGGAGGTGATCTCGACCGGCTGGGTGCGGTCGTGGCTGTCGCCGAAGGGCACCGACGTCTGCGCGAGCGCCAGCGCCGGCAGCGCTGCGAGGATCAGCCCGAGCCGGCGCGCACGCATTCCGGTGTTCCCTATTGCTGGTTCGCGGGGTCGTATATCAGCCGGACGCCGTTTCCGAAAGAGAAGCGACGCGCCTCGCCGCTCGCCGCGGCGGGCTGGACGGTGAGGCTGCCCGAGTCGATCTTGCCGAGCGGCCCGGTGGTCTCGACGGCGTTCCCGGCGACGATCGAGCCGGCCGCGAGGTCGAGCGTCGCCTGCTCGGCGACCATGCGGTAGCCCTCCGAGGTGCGGATGCGGACGTTGCCGGCGAGGTCGAGCCGCTGGGTCGGGATGTGGAGGTCGCCGGTGTCGGCCTCGACCTCGACCGTCGGTCCGTCGTGGAGCGCGACCTCGCCCGCGAGCGTGGTGATCCGCGCCCGTTCGGGCGGGGCGGCGTCGGGCTCGACGAGGGCGGCGGTGAAGCGGAACTCGTCCTGCCCGGCGGTGGTGCCGGTGAAGACCGGGTTGGTGATCCGCAGCCCTTCGCCGAGCGCCTCGACGTCACCGCGCGAGAAGACGATGTTGCCGCCGAGGCGGTCGTCGGTCTGGACGAGGAAGATCGAGGCGAGCATCCCGAGCGCGACGAGCGGCAGCCCGACCTTGAGGATGCCGACGATCCGCGAATGCAGGCCCGGACCCGTCGCCATCGCTTCAGCCGACGCCCGCGCGCAGGCAGTCGTGGACGTGGAGGATGCCTGCCGGACGTCCGGGGTCGGCGGGATCGGTGGCGAAGAGCGTGGTGATCTTCCTCGCGTTCATCACCCCGAGCGCCTCGGAGGCGAGCGCCGTCGTCGCGATCGTCCGCGGGCTCTGCGTCATCACCTCGGCGACGGTGCGCCCGAGCAGCCCCTCCATGTGGCGCCGGAGGTCGCCGTCGGTGACGATCCCGAGGAGCCGCCCACCGGCGTCGTCGACGACGCCGACGACGCCGAAGCCCTTGCGGCTCATCTCGAGCAGCGCCTCGCCCATCGCCGTGCCGGGCGTCGTCAGCGGCATCTCGGCGCCCGCGTGCATCAGGTCCGAGACCTTGGCGAGCCGCGCCCCGAGCCGGCCGCCGGGGTGGAAGCCCTTGAAGTCGTCGGGCGTGAAGCGGCGGTGCTCCATCAGCGCCACCGCGAGGGCGTCGCCGAGCGCCATCGTCATCGTCGTCGAGGTCGTCGGCGCGAGCCCGACCGAGCACGCCTCCGGCGCCTTGGGCAGGACGAGCGCCACGTCCGACTGGCGGAGGAGGGTGCTCTCTGCCTCGCGCGCCACGCCGATCAGCGGGATGGCGAAGCGCCGGGTGTAGGCGATGAGGTCGGCGAGCTCCGGGGTCTCGCCCGAGTTCGAGAGGAGGAGCACCACGTCGTCGCCGGTGATCATCCCGAGATCGCCGTGGCTCGCCTCGGCGGGGTGGACGAACTGCGCCGGCGTCCCGGTCGAGGCGAGGGTCGCGGCGATCTTGCGGGCGACGTGGCCGGACTTGCCCATGCCGGAGACGATCACCCGCCCGCGCGCCGCGAGCATCGTCTCGATCGCCCGCACGAAGCTCGGCCCGAGGGTGTCGGCGAGGGCGCCGAGCGCCGAGGCCTCGGTCGCGATCACCCGCCGCCCGGTGGCGAGCAGGGCGTCGGGGTCGGGCGGGTGGTCGCTGTCCATTCGGGCCTCAGCTGTGGGCGAAGATGTCGATCTCGTCCCAGCCGGCGAGGTCGAGCCGCGCCCGTTCCGGCAGGAAGTCGAAGCACGCCTGCGCGAGCTCGCGCCGCCCCTCGCGGGCGAGGCGGGCGTCGAGCGCGTCGCGCATGCGGTGGAGGTAGAGGACGTCCGACGCCGCGTACTCGAGCTGCGCCGGGGTGAGCTCGGCGGCGCCCCAGTCGCTCGACTGCTGCTGCTTGGAGATGTCGACGTCGAGGAGCTCGCGGGCGAGGTCGCGGAGCCCGTGGCGGTCGGTGTAGGTCCGCACGAGCCGCGAGGCGA
The DNA here is from genome assembly GCA_964511815.1 of uncultured Rhodovulum sp. GTDB lineage: Bacteria > Pseudomonadota > Alphaproteobacteria > Rhodobacterales > Rhodobacteraceae > Amaricoccus. Next base: position 1,279 of record CAZEGY010000332.1, on the reverse strand, counting down.
TCTTGGTGCAGTAGACCGGGCGGGTCAGCACTCCGAAGCGGTTGAGGAGGACCGCGATGTCGAAGCGGCCGAAGTGGAAGAGCTTCAGCGTCGCGGGGTCGGCGAGCATCGCCGCGAGGTTGGGCGCGCGCGCCTGTCCGGGGAGGATCTGCACGAGGTGGGTGTCGCCGTCGCCGCCCGAGAGCTGCACGAGGCAGAGGCGGTCGCGGGCGGGCCGCAGGCCCATCGTCTCGGTGTCGATCGCCACCACCGGCCCGAGATCGAGCCCGTCCGGCAGGTCGCCCCTGTGGAGAGTGTTGGTCATGCCCGGCTCCCTTGGCACTGGCCCGGGGTTCTCTCAGCCCGTCGCCGCCTTGTCCAGCCGCTTCGGCGGATTCGGCCCGGCGCCCGGGGGAGCGCGCGGCAGTGGTCAGCGATATCCCCAGCCGGCGATCGGCCGGCTGAAGACGAGGATGATCGTCTCGACCCCGGGGTTGATGTCGCCGATCCCGCCGTTCGACTTGTGCTCGACCGCTACGCCGAGGCGCCAGGGGAAGGCGATGCCGCGGCTGACGCCGAGGCGGGTGCGGAACTCGAGGTCGGAGCCGAGGTCGTCGCCGCCGTCGCCGGCGGCGTAGAAGCCCGCCATGACGCTGCCGTGGGCGGCCCAGTGCGCGGCGAAGGGCCACACCGCGGTCACCCCGCCGCCGGTCCAGATGTCGCCGTCGGTGTCGGCCTCGAGCCCGGCGCCGAGCCCGAAGCCGACCGGCCCGAGGTTCGCCCCGGGCTCGCTCCCGAGCTGGAGCGAGAACACCGCCGCGCCGTTGTCGCCGAACGGATCGTCGTAGCCGAGGCCGAAGGAGACGTTGGCCGCCTCGGCGGCGGGCGCGGCGAGGATGGCGGCGAGTGCCGTCGCGCCGGCAAGGGCTCGGGTCCGGGTCATGGTGGCTCGCGTCCTCCTTCGGCGCTTCCTCGTGCGTGAACGCCGTACTCTACGCGACGGTTGCGCCGGCCGGAATCCCTCGCGGCCGTCACGGCGGCCGTCAGAGAGACCTCTGCGAAACCACCCGTACCCGTGCCGGTCGACATGTTCACGGGTATGAACAGGGGGTTAACGCGCAACGCGTAATCGAGCGATATCAATGAGTTGACCCTCTGCGCACGCGTGCGCAGACCGTGCGACGGGATGACCTCCGGGCACATCGAGGGCCTTTCGCAGAGGTCTCTCAGAGGCGGCGCTCTGCCGCCGCCCGCGCGAAGGCGGCATCGGCGAGCGCCGCCGGCACCGGCATCAGCCGGG
>CAZEGY010000331.1:0-4024 GCA_964511815.1 uncultured Rhodovulum sp. | reverse complement strand
GACGCAGCCGAGCGCCGGCCCGTGGCTCTCGCCCCAGGTGGTGACGCGGAAAAGGTGTCCGAAGCTGTTGAACATGGGCGGCGCCTCCGTTGGCGCCGTCCTACCCCAGCGCCGCGGTCATTGAAATCCCCGCCCGCGGGTCCAGTCTCTGGCGGGAGGAGGTGACGCCCATGTGCCGCAACATCCGCCCGCTCTTCAACTTCGAGCCGCCGGCGACCGACGACGAGATCCGCGCCGCGAGCCTCCAGTTCGTCCGCAAGATCTCGGGGTTCCAGAAGCCGTCGGCCGCCAACGCCGCCGCCTTCGACCGCGCCGTCGACGACATCGCCCGCGCCGCGCGCCTGATGCTCGCCGCGATGACGACGGCCGCCGAACCGCGCGACCGCGAGACCGAGGCGGCGAAGGCCCGCGAACGCTCGCGGCTGCGCTTCGCGCGGTAGCGGTCGATCAGGCCGGGGGGGGTCAGTGCAGCGGGCGGCGGCCGTCGCTGCGGTTGACGCCCATCGCCTCGAGCTCGCGCCAGGCCTCGGCGGCGGCGTTCTCGCCCTCGGTGCGGTGGATGAAGCGGGCGAGCGGCCGTTCGCCGTCGGCGGCGCCCGGGGCCGAGAGCGGGGTCTCGAAGCGGACGAGGCGGAGCTCGGCGGACCCGGCGTCGATCTCGGCGAAGGCGGCCCCGGCCTCGCTCCGGTCCTCGCCGAGCGCGACGACCGACGGACGCGCGCCCTGCCCCGGCGTGACGAGCAGGCCCTCGAAGATCCAGATGCAGGCCTCGGCGGCGAGCGCCGACGCCATCAGCCGGGTCTTGGCGAGGGGTTGCTCCCGCTCGTCGGGGTCGGCGAGGTCGAGGCGGAGCACCGCCTCGCCGCCGGGGCCGGACAGGTAGAGCATCGGGGCGATCCGGCCCTCGGCGCGGAGATGCTGCTCCGCGAGGCTGAAGGCGTTGGCGAACATGCGTTCGAGGACCGACATACTCATGACACGGAGAACCTCGCGTACGGGATCCTGAGCGACGGGATCCTGCCAAGGATGGTGCGGCCGTCCGGGCGATGCGGCAAGAAAGCCGTGGCAGCCGTGCAACTTTTCCCGCGACCTGATGCAGGGATGCCACGCTTCCGCCGGTGCCCGCCCTTCGTCGACGCTTGACGGACGCCGGCCGGCCGGGGCCAAGTGCCGCGGTCTGAGGGAGGGAACGATGGCCGAACGTCCGCTCGCCGGTCTCCGCGTGCTCGAGCTCGCGCGGGTGCTCGCGGGACCGTGGATCGGCCAGACCCTCGCCGACCTCGGCGCCGACGTCGTCAAGGTCGAGGCCCCGGGCGGCGACGAGACCCGCGGCTGGGGCCCGCCCTTCGCCGACGACGGCGCCGCGGCCTACTTCCACGCCTGCAACCGCGGCAAGCGCGGCATCGCCCTCGACTTCCGCGACGCCGGCGACCGGGCGCTGGCGCAGCGCCTCGTCGCCGGCGCCGACGTCGTGCTCGAGAACTTCAAGGTCGGCGGCCTCGCCCGCCACGGGCTCGACTACGCGAGCGCGGCGCGGCTGAACCCCGGGGTCGTCTACGCCTCGGTGACCGGCTTCGGCCAGGACGGGCCGGAGGCGCCGCGGGCGGGCTACGACTTCGTCATCCAGGCGATGGGCGGGATCATGGACCTGACCGGCGACGCCGGCGGGCCGCCGCAGAAGCCGGGCGTCGCCTACGCCGACCTCTTCACCGGCATGTACGGCACCGTCGCCGTCCTCGCCGCGCTCCACCTGCGCGCCCGCACCGGGCTCGGGCAGTGGATCGACCTCGCGCTCCTCGACACCCAGCTCGCGGTGCTGGCGAACCAGGCGGCGAACTACCTGATCGGCGGCGTCGTCCCGCACCGCATGGGCAACGCCCACCCGAACATCGTGCCCTACCAGGTCTTCGATGCCAGCGACGGGCCGCTCGTCGTCGCCTGCGGCAACGACGGCCAGTTCGAGCGGCTGTGTCTCGGCCTCGGGCTCGACCTCCACCGCGACCCGCGCTTCGCCGCCAACCGCGACCGGCTGGCGAACCGCGCGGCGCTCCTCGCCGTGCTCGCGCCGCGGATCGCGGCGATGCCGCGGGCGGAGGTGCTGGCCGCGCTCCACGCCGGCGGGGTGCCGGCCGGGGCGATCAACACCGTCGCCGAGGCCTTCGCCGAGCCGCAGGCGACGGCGCGCGGCATGGTGCAGGAGGTCGGCGGCTCGCGGAGCGCGCGGCTGCCGATCCGCTTCTCCGCCGCCGAGGTCGCCGCGGACCGCCCGCCGCCGCGGCTCGACGAGCACGGTGCCGCGATCCGCGCCGCGCTCGCCGCGGGCGCCGACTGGCCGGCGGGCTGAGGCTCACCCGACGCGGAAGTTGCGGGCGATGCCGAGGAGGAGGTCGCCGAGGTCGAGGAGCCGCGCGACGTAGAGGTCGTAGGCGACGAAGCCGGCGGCGTCGCTGCCGTGGAAGCCTTCCTCGAGGGTGTCGACGAGCGCGCCGAGGCGCCGGCGGTGGATGCCGGTGGCGCGCTGCACCGGGTCGGCGATGACCCCGGCGAAGGCGGTGGCGAGGGCGGCGACGCCCATCACCCCCGCGGTCGCGCCGGCGACGAGGAAGGGCGAGGCCTGCGCCGGGAACACCGCGTGCCAGAGCCCCCCCGCCGTCGCGCCGAGCGGGAAGCTCGCGATCGCCGAGCCCTGGGCGATCGAGCCGGCGATGACCGGCCCGAGGGCGATGGCGCCGGGGGTCGCCTTGTGGAAGGCGAGGGCGCCGGTGCCGATGGCGATGAGCGCCGTCGTGATCTCGGCGGCGGCGGCGCGGGTGCCGGTGTAGCTCGTCAGCGCCTCCGCGAGCTTGCGGCGGAACTCGGGTTCCTCCGAGCGGGCCGCGGCGGCCTTGCCGGCCTCGACGAGGAGCGCCTGGACGCGGGGATGGGCGACGATCGCCTCGGCGAGGCCGTCGCGGGTCGCGGTCCGGGCGCCGTCGTCGAAGGGGAGCTCGAGCAGGTCGGTCATCATCCGCCAGCGAAGCTCGCGCGCCACCGCGGTCTCGAGGAAGATGTCGCGGTCGAGGGCGCGCGCGGTCGCCTTGCGGCCGAGCCGGCGGGCGGTGCCGGAGCCGAGCTTGAGCAGCACCTGCGGCACCGCGAGCGCGACGTTGGCCGGCGCCTTGAGCAGATCCCACCCGAGCGCGCGCCCGTGCAGCCGCGCCGAGCCCGTGAGCGAGAAGTTCGCGTCGATGAACGGCCCGATCCGCTCCCGGCAGCCGGCGAAGTAGCTGCGGGCGGCCTCGGTGACGATGGCCTCGGCCTCGCGCGCGTCGAGACCGCGCGCGGTCCCGGTCGGTCGGCTGTCGTCTCGTCCGTCGTGCAAGCGCGCTCCTCCCCCCGGGTGAGATGGGTCGCCGGCGGGTCCGGGCCAAGCCCCGGAACGCTCCGGGTTGCGGCACCGGCGGCGACCTGCTACCCGACGGCTCGTCGTTTGCGCCGGCCGCGCCGAGAAGGTATGGTCGCCGGCGAAGGCTCGCGTGACGGAAGGAGACGAGTTGCCCGCGCCCTTGGCGTCATGCCGGCCGTTCTGGCGCGCGATGGTGGTCCTCGCGCCGCTCGCCCTCGCCGCCTGCGGCGACGGCGGCCTCGCCGGTGCGCTCCGCTCGTCGGGCGTCACCAGCACCCCGGACGAGTTCATGGTCCTGCCGACCCGCCCGCTGGAGATGCCGGAGAACTTCGCGGCGCTGCCGCCGCCGACGCCGGGCGCGGCGAACCGCGTCGACTACCAGCCCCACGTCGAGGCGATCGCCGGCCTCACCGGCGCCCCGGGCGCCGCCGGCAACGCCGACGGCACCGTGCTCGTCGCCCAGGCCGGGCCGCGGCAGCCCGGGGTCCGCCAGACCCTCGCCGTCGAGGACGCCGAGTGGCGGAGCACCCATCACGGCCTCCTGATCCCGCGGCTCATCGCCAAGGACGAGGAGACCGTCACCTACCAGCCGATGATCCTCGACTCCGCCGCCGAGTTCGAGCGCCTCCGCGCCGCCGG
>CAZEGY010000330.1:0-4028 GCA_964511815.1 uncultured Rhodovulum sp. | reverse complement strand
AGCTCTACATCTCCCTCGGCCAGCCCTACAACGTCACCCCGCCCGAGCTCGTCGAACCGTTCAAGGAGCTCGGCATGGGAGGGATGATCCGCGTCGGCCAGGACGGCAAGGGGCGCGAGGTCTACGCCACCGGCATCCGCAACTCGGTCGGCCACGACTTCCACCCCGAGACCGGCGAGCTGTGGTTCACCGACAACCAGGTCGACGGCATGGGCGACGACATCCCGCCGGGCGAGATCAACCACCAGACCGCGGCCGGCCAGGCGTTCGGGCATCCGTGGTACGGCGGCGGCGACGTGCGCACCAACGAGTTCAAGGACGACACCCCGCCCGAGGGCCTGATCGCCCCGGTCGTCGAGATGGACGCCCACGCGGCCGACCTCGGGATGATCTTCTACACCGGCTCGATGTTCCCCGACGAGTACCGGAACGCCATCTTCTCGGCCCAGCACGGCTCGTGGAACCGCACGGTGCCGGTCGGGGCGCGGGTGATGGTGACGAGGATCGCCGAGGACGGCACCGCGACGGCCGAGGTCTTCGCCGCGGGCTGGCTCAACGACGAGACCGGCGAGTACTCGGGCCGCCCGGTCGACGTCGCCCAGCTTCGCGACGGCTCGATCCTCGTCTCCGACGACCTCGCCGGCGCGGTCTACCGCATCTCGTACGAGAAGCCCGAGGGCTGATGCGCCGCGCTCTCGCTCTCGGCCTCGGCGGGCTCCTGCTCGCCGGGGCTTCCCTCGCCCAGGACGTCGAGGCGGGGCGCAAGATCGCCAACATGTGCCGGACCTGCCACGGGCTCGACGGCATCGCCGCGATCCCGGTCGCGCCGAACATCGGCGGCGAGCCGGCCGCCTACCTCGCGGCGCAGCTCGACGCCTTCAGGTCGGGGGCGCGGGCGCAGGAGATGATGACGGTGGTCGCGGCCGGGCTCGCGGACGCCCAGATCGCCGACGTCGCCGCGTACTACGCGACGCAGACGGTCGCGCCGGTGCCGCCGGCGGGCTTCGACGCGGCCGCGGCGCCCGAGGCCTGCGTCGCCTGCCACGGCGCCGACGGGATCGCCGTCATCGACGCGGCGCCGAACCTCGCGGGCGAGAACACCATCTACCTCGACACCCAGCTCAAGGCCTTCCGCTCGGGCAAGCGCGCCAGCGAGGTCATGGGGCCGGTCGCGGCCGAGCTCGACGACGCCGCGATCCGGGCGGCGGCCGAGTGGTACGCCGGGATCGGCATCGCCGCGGCCGCGCCCTGAGGCCACGTCCACCAATCGGGGGATGAAATCCACCGCGTTTCGTGATCTGGTCCCCCCGCAGGGACAGAGGGGATGTGGATCATGAGCGCGCCCGATCGGCTGCTGGTCTTCGGCGACAGCCTCAGCGACAGCGGCAACTTCTTCGACCTCTCGGGGGCGGTGCTGCGCGTGCCGCTGCCGCCGGAGTCGGCCGGCTACGCCGGGCGCTTCTCCAACGGGGCGGTGCAGAGCGAGGTCTCCGCCCTTCTCCTCGAGGCGACGCTCGACAACTACGCCGTCGGCGGCGCCCGCGCGGTCGGCTCGCGGACCGTGGCGGAATACATCGCGCTGAACGGCTTCGACACGCCGGAGATCATGCTGCCCGACCCGGACCCGACCGTGCTCGCCACCGACGTCTTCCTCGGCGGGCAGATCGGGCGCTATCTCGCCGACGCGGCGGCGAACCCGCCGGCGCCGGGCACCGCGGCGGCGTTCTGGATCGGGGCGAACGACTACAACGCGCTGCCCCCCGACGCCTCGCCGGTCGAGGTGGCGCAGACGATCGCGGCGGTGGTCGGCAACACGGTGCTCGCCGCCGGGGCGGTGGCGCAGACCGGGGTCGAGCAGATCCTCCTCTACAACCTGCCGTCGCCCGAGTTCCTGCCGTTGCCGCTGCCGCCGGCCTTCGGCCTCGTCGTCGAGGCGCACAACGCCGCGCTCGCGACCGGTGCGGCGCTGCTCGAGAGCCAGGGCATCGACACCGAGATCATCGACATGAACCGGATGGGCGACGAGATCGTCGCCGACGCGCGGACCTTCGGGCTCGACCCGGCCTACCTCGACCAGCCGATGGTGCTCGGCATCGGCAGCCAGCCGACGTGGGTCGAGGCGACGCAGGACTGGTTCATGCCGGCGAACCCGGCCGTCGCCGGCGTCGACCCCGACCGGGTGGCGTTCATGGACTTCCTGCACCCGAGTGCCGCGACCCACGGCGTTCTCGGCAGCTTCGCCGCGGCGAGCGTCGCCGGGAACCCGGTCTTCGGCTCGGACGCCGACGAGACGATCGTGACCGGGCCGCTCGACGACCTCGTCCTCGCCGGCGCCGGCAACGACCGGGTGTTCTCGGGGCGCGGGGCCGACATCGTGCTCGCCGGCCTCGGCGACGACTTCGTCTGGGCGGGCTCGGGGCGCGACATCGTCGCCGGCGGCGCCGGCAACGACCGGCTCCACGGCGGCTCGGGGGACGACGTCGTCGCCGGATCGGACGGCGACGACGTGCAGTGGGGCGGCGCCGGGCGCGACCTGATGGTCGACGGCCTCGGCTGGGACGTGATCCACGCGGGGAGCGGCAACGACGCGATCCTCTACATCGAGGCGGCGCTGCTCGGCGGGTCGAACGCCGACGACGGCGGACGCTTCAACGGCGGGAGCGGCTACGACACGCTCTATCTCGCGCTCGACGACGCGACGCGCGCGGCGGTCGAGGGCGAGCTTCGCCACGGGCGGGCGTCGCAGACCCTCGACTCGATCGGCGTCACCACCTGCTCGATCGAGCGCTACGTCTTCGTCGATCCCGACGATCCGTTGGCGTGCATCGTCACCGGCGCGCGGCTCGCCGAGGCGGACCTCTGGGGGATCGTCTGACCGCCCGTGCCGGCCGCGCGCCGCCAGCACGCCGATTGCCGGCGCCGCGGCGGTGCGCTAGGCAGGCGGCATGGGGCAGAAGGCGAAGAAGCGCGAGCGAAAGGAGCCGGGGCGGGCCGAGGGCGGCGCGCGGCTCCGTGCCGAGTTCTGGCGGCGCTATCCGCTCGACGAGCTGACGCGCGCCGAGTGGGAGGCGCTCTGCGACGGCTGCGCCAAGTGCTGCCTCCTGAAGCTCGAGGACGAGGACACCGGCGAGGTCGCCTACACCGACATCGCCTGCCGGTTGCTCGACCGCGGCACCTGCCGGTGCGGCAACTATCCGCTCCGCCGGCAGCTCGTCGCCGGGTGCGTGGTGATGGGGCCGGGCAACCTCGAGCAGGTGCTGCCGTGGATGCCGGCGTCGTGCGCCTACAAGCGCGTCCACGAGGGCCGCGACCTCGCCCCGTGGCATCCGCTGATCTCGGGCGATCCCGAGAGCGTCCACCGCGCCGGGGTGTCGCTGCGCGGGCGGATGGTGGCGGAGTTCGAGGTCGAGGAGGAGGACTGGCCCGATCACGTGATCGAGGAGGACCTCTGAGTGATCTCCGCGAACGGGCTCCGATCCGCCCCGAACTTGCGCCTGCGCACGGGCGTCTCGCGCGCGAGACATGGGTCAAGTCTTTGATATCACATGATTGTCCCTCGCGCGTTAACCCTCTGGAAAGGTGCGAAACGGCCGCTCACGCGCGACCGGGCGGCCTCGGCGTTCGTCCCCGTGGCGAAGGGTGGGGATCTCCCGGATTTCGACCGCCGGCGAAATCCGGTCGCGTCCGCCCCCGGCGGGCGGACGCGAAACGCGTCCGCGGGGCGGCCACGCCCGGATCGAGAGCGACGGGAATGCTCGGCGCCTCCCCTCCGCCGTCACCGGCTCCGGGGAACGGCCCGGCCGAAGCAGGGCTTCGGCCCGTCGGGCCGACATCCTCGCGGGCGGAGCCCGCTTCGATCGACCGCGGCGTGCGCGACGTCCGAGGAAGCCATCGTATCCTCTCTCCCCCCGAGGGTCGTGGAGCTTGCCGTGCGGTAATACTCGTAACGCGAGTATCTGGACGGGTGCGGGCAGTTTTGCAGGGGTCTCTCTGATGTTCTTCGCGTCCGACAACGCCAGCGGCGCCGC
>CAZEGY010000329.1:0-4035 GCA_964511815.1 uncultured Rhodovulum sp. | reverse complement strand
GGAAGACGTTGTCGTGCATCTCGTGGCAGGAGGTGCAGAAGGTCTCGGTGTTGGTGAGCTCGAGGGCGGTGTTGAATCCGCCCCAGAAGACGATGCCCATGAGGAAGCCGCCGAGGGTCAGGAACCCGAGGCTGTAGTGGACGCTCGGGCGGCGGATGATCGTCCAGGTGCGCCTGACAAAGGCCCAGAACCGCGCCCACATCACGGCGTCCCCGAGGTCGGGCTCATGTGGATCACCGTGTCGACGTCCTCGAAGGTGTTGGCGATCGCCGGCTGAACGTCCATCTGCGGCACGTGGCACTGGGTGCAGAAGAAGCGCCGCGGCGTCACGGCGGCGAGGACCTGGCCGTCCCGGGTCATGAAGTGGGTGATCGACACCATCGGCGCCTGGCTGACCGCGACCGCGGTCCGGCTGTGGCAGGTCAGGCATTTGTTGACGTTGAGGTCGATCTGGTAGTTGTCGATCTGGTGCGGGATGACCGGCGGCTGCTCCGGCCAGTTCCTGACCTCGCGGATGTCGGAGTTGACGACCGACGGGATCGGTGGCGGCGGCATGTTCTGGTCGAGGGGGGTGCCCTGGCGCAGGGTGACGAGCCCGTCCTGCGCGAGCGCGGCGCTGGCGGCGACGACGACGGCGGCGAAGAAGAGGAGCTTGCGCATGGTCACAGCGCCTCGATCCGGACGGCGCATTTCTTGAAGTCCGTCTGCTTGGAGATGGGACAGGTGGCGTCGAGCGTGACCTTGTTGATGAGCTGGCGCGCGTCGAACCACGGCACGAAGATCAGGCCGCGGGGCGGCAGGTTGCGCCCGCGGGTCTCGACGCGGGTTTCCATCTCGCCACGGCGGGAGACGATGCGGATCGCCGAGCCGCGGCGGAGGTTGAGCTCGCTCGCGTCGTCGGGATGCATGTAGCAGAGCGCGTCCGGCACCGCGCGGTAGAGCTCGGGCACGCGCTGGGTCATCGAGCCCGAGTGCCAGTGCTCGAGCACGCGCCCGGTGGCGAGCCAGAAGGGGAACTCGGCGTCCGGGCTCTCGGCCGGCGGCTCGTAGGGCAGGGCGAAGACGATCGCCCGGCCGTCGGCCTGGCCGTAGAAGTTGAACTGCTTCTCGCCCTCGGCATAGGGGTCGGTGTCGCGGTTGAAGCGCCAGCGGGTCTCCTTGCCGTCGACGACCGGCCAGCGCAGGCCGCGGACCTGGTGGTAGGTGTCGAACGGCGCGAGGTCGTGGCCGTGGCCGCGGCCGAAGGCCGCGTATTCCTCGAAGAGGCCCTTCTGGACGTAGAAGCCGAAGGCGTCCGACTCGAAGTTCAGCCACTCCTTGTCGACGTCGCTGCGCTCGAAGGCGTCGACCTGGCCGTTGGCGAAGAGCACGTCGAACAGCGTCTTGCCGGCGTAGTCGGCGGTGACGAGCTCGGCCGGCCACACCTCCTCGATGGTGAAGCGCTTGGAGAACTCCATGAGCTGCCAGAGGTCGGACTTCGCGTCGCCCGGCGCGGTCACCATCTGCCGCCAGAACTGGGTGCGGCGCTCGGCGTTGCCGTAGCCGCCCTCCTTCTCGACCCACATCGCGGAGGGCAGGATCAGGTCGGCGGCCTCGCAGGTCGTCGTCGGGTAGACGTCCGACACCACGATGAAGTTCTCGGGGTTGCGGTAGCCGGGCAGCCCCTCCTCCATCATGTTGGCCGCGGCCTGCATGTTGTTGTTCACCTGCACCCAGTAGACGTTGATCTTGCCGTCCTTGAGGTCGCGGTTCTGCTGGACGGCGTGGGAGCCGATCCAGTCGGGGACGGTGCCGGGCGGCAGCTTCCAGAGCTCTTCGGCGTGGGCGCGGTGCTCGGGATTGGTGACCTGAAGGTCGGCGGGGAGCCGGTGCGCGAAGGTGCCGACCTCGCGCGCGGTGCCGCAGGCCGAGGGCTGGCCGGTCAGCGAGAACGGCGAGTTGCCCGGCATGGCGATCTTGCCGGTCAGGAGGTGCAGGTTGTAGCAGAGGTTGTTCGCCCAGGTGCCGCGGGTGTGCTGGTTGAAGCCCATCGTCCAGGTCGACATCACCTTGACGTTCGGGTCGGCGTAGAGCTCGGCGAGGGCCTCGAGCTGCGACTTGCCGACCCCCGACAGCTCGGCCACGGAGTCGAGCGTGTAGGTCGAGACGAACCTGGCGTAGTCCTCGAAGCTGATCGGCTGGGCGTCGTTGGCGTCCTTGGCGTGCGCCGCCGCCATCTCCAGCGGATTGTCGGGCCTGAGCCCGTAGCCGATGTCCTCGTTGCCGTGCTTGAAGTTCACCGACTCCGCGACGAAGGCCTCGTTCACCGCGCCCTTCTCGATGATGTAGTTGGCGATGTAGTTCATGATCGCGAGGTCGGTCTGCGGCTTGAAGACGATCGGCAGGTCGGCGAGGTCGAAGCAGCGGTTGCGGAAGGTCGAGAGCACCGCGACCTTGACGTGGGGATAGCTGAAGCGGCGGTCGGTGATGCGGGTCCACAGGATCGGGTGCATCTCCGCCATGTTGGCGCCCCAGAGCACGAAGGCGTCGGCGTGCTCGATGTCGTCGTAGCAGCCCATCGGCTCGTCGATGCCGAAGGTGCGCATGAAGCCGGTGACGGCGGAGGCCATGCAGTGCCGGGCGTTCGGGTCGAGGTTGTTGGAGCGGAAGCCCGCCTTCATCAGCTTGGAGGCGGCGTAGCCCTCGAAGATCGTCCACTGGCCGGAGCCGAACATGCCGACGGCCTGCGGCCCCTTGGCCGCGAGCGTCGCCTTCCACTTCTCGGCCATGATGTCGAAGGCCGCGTCCCACGAGACCGGGGTGAACGTGCCGTCCTTGTGGTACTCGCCGTCGCGCATCCTGAGCAGCGGCTGGGTGAGGCGGTCCTGCCCGTACATGATCTTGGAGAGGAAGTAGCCCTTCACGCAGTTCAGCCCGCGGTTGACCTCGGCCTCGGCATCGCCGTGGGTGGCGACGACGCGGCCGTTCTTGGTCGCGACCATCACCGAGCAGCCGGTGCCGCAGAAGCGGCAGGGGGCCTTCTCCCAGCGGAGCCCGGTGAGCGCGGCGTCGGTCGTGAGGTTCTGCGCCGCGGCGGGGGGGACCGGCAGGCCGGCGGCGACGGCGGCGGCAGCGACCGCCTGCGCCTTGATGAGGTCGCGTCGGCTGATCCCGGTCATGGGCTGGCTCCTTCGGGCGGGCTTCAGGCGTCGGTGTGGTGGAAGACGAGGGCGACGCTCACGACGCCGTCCATGCGCTGCATCGCATTCATCGCGGCGACGATCTCGTCCTCGTCGCGGGTCTCGAGGGTGACGACGATCTTGCCGGTCGTGGCGTCGGTCAGCGCCACCTCGGCGATGCCGAAGCGCGCGATCCGCGCGGCGACGCCCGCGCTGCGATCGGGGTGGGCGCGCACGACGAGGCTGGAGATATGGCCGACGGTCTCGTCGGGCAGGCCGAGGAGACTGCGTCGGCTGATCGGGGTGCTGGCGTCTGCTGGCATGTCGCGTCCCCTCAGCCCGTCGGCGGACCGTTGACGATCTGGTACATCCAGACGAGGAAGCCGTACCCGACGACGACGGCGACGCTCAGGACGGGAAAGAGAACGACCGCGAGCAGCACGAAAGCGCGGCGCTCCTCGCTCTTGGCCGCCGGCGTGGCCACCGGGTCGTCACTCATCTGCACCTCCCCAAGAGCGCCGGACGATTACGTCGATGGTATCCGCTCCCGCTCGCCGGGTCGAGAGGCTCGATGTGCAAAAAACGCGCAACGCCGGGCTTGCGCTCGGAGCCCGGGGGCGTGGCGGCGGATGACGGCACTCCGCGGCACGCGATGCTCGCCAACGACCACGGCGTGCGCCCGAGCTTCCATCCCCACGTCGGCACCGCGGTGGAGTACGAGCCGGAGATCGACCGCCTGCTCGCCGACACGGCCCTCGATCGCTGCTTCGACACCGGGCACCATGCCTTCCGGGACCAGGACCCGCTCGCCTACATGGACGAGTCGGAGACGAAGTCGGCCGGTCGCCACCATGTCGGCGAGAACCTCGTCGTAGCG
>CAZEGY010000328.1:0-4045 GCA_964511815.1 uncultured Rhodovulum sp. | reverse complement strand
CCGCCCGGTCGGCGAGGGCGCCGCCTCGCGGCGGCACCCCCGGGGAGCGTCGGGTCAGGAGCCGCTCGTGCCCCAGATCGCGCGGTAGGCGTCGCGGTAGCCGTTGTCGGGGTCGAAGACGTTCTCCGGCCCGCCGTCGTAGGCGATGTTGTCCGCGGTGACGAGGTGGATGCCGGAGACGTAGCCCGACCACTCCTCCCCGCTGAACGCCCGGTTCAGCTCGTCGACGAGCTGCCAGCCCTGCATGGTCAGCGGCTCCGGCACCGTCGCCGTCTGGTACTGCTCGGCGCGGATGCGCTGGAACGCCGACTCCGAGCCGTCGCCGGCGGAGATGTTGTGCGGCGGGTCGCCGCCGTCCTTGCCCGCGCTGGCGAGCGACGGCCCCATGAAGTCGTAGTAGAGGTCGTTGACGGCGAGCGAGTAGGTCCACTGGTCGCCGAAGCGCTGGAGGAGCGAGGTGGTGAGCTGCGGCATCCGGCTCGACGCCTCGGTCATCGGCGAGTCCTCGAGCGTCAGCACGGTGCAGCCGGGGCAGCCGTCCTTGATCGCCGCCTCCATCATCCGCGCCTTGCCGATCGCCATCTCGTAGTTCGAGTCGCCGAAGATGACGACGCCGGCGGTGCCGCCCGAGTCGACGATGGCGAGGTCCGCCGCGGTCTGCGCCACGTCGGCGATGCGGGTGTTGACGTTGGCGAACATGCCGGTCGTGGCGTCCGGCCCGGGCTCGATCGTCGCGTGCCAGCCGACGAACGGGATGCCGGCCTCCTTGACCTGCTCGAGCGCGGCGTTCTGCTCGATCGCGTCGAAGCCGCCGACGACGATGCCGTCGGGCTGGAGCGCGATCGCCTGGCTCATCGCCGCGGTGCGCGCCGAGATGTCGCCGTGGCCGTCGAGGACGCGGAGCTCCCAGCCGATCGCCTTGGCCGCCTCCTCGACACCGCGCGAGACGCCCTCGGTGCCGCCGTTCCTGAGATCGCCGGCGACGTAGATGATCGTCTTGCCCGGCGCCGCCTTCGGGCCGGTGGTCGGGCCGTCCCAGGCCCCGGCCCGGGCCGTCGCCGTCTCGATCCGCGCCTTGGCGGCGTCGAGCGCGTCGTCCGCGTGCGCGAGGCCGGCCGCGAGCGTGCCGACCGCCGCGACGGAGGCGAGGAGCCCCCGCATCGATCCTGACTTCATGGTTCAGTCCTCCCTGTGCCTGCCGCCTCTGCGGTGCCGCGATCCGGCACCCGCGCGGCGGCGACCCGCTTGCGCTGCGCGTAGCCGGCGATGCCGATCGCCACGAGCAGTGTCAGTCCGTTGAACATCGGCTCGACCCAGAACGAGCCGCCGAGCTGCTGGATCCCCGAGATGCCGATCGCGAGGATGATCACCCCGACGATCGTGCCCCAGACGTTGACCCGCCCGGGCTTGATCGTCGTCGAGCCAAGGAAGGCGCCGACGAGCGCCGGCAGCAGGAACTCGAGCCCGACGCTCGCCTGCCCGATGCGGAGCTTCGAGGCGAGGATCACCCCCGCCGCCGCGGTCAGCGCCCCCGAGGTGACGAAGGCGGCGATGGTGTAGCGGCGGACCGGGATGCCGTTCAGCGCCGCGGCCTTGGGGTTGGCGCCGATCGCGTAGAGGTAGCGCCCGACCGGCAGGTACTCGAGCACGAACCACAGCACGAGCGCGAGGGCGAGCACGTAGAACCCGGTGATCGGGATGCCGCCGACGCGGAAGCCGTTGATCGAGAAGAACCCGGCGGGCAGCGTGCCGATGATCTGGCGCCCGTCGGAATGCCACATGGCGACCGCGTAGAGCACCGTGCCCATGCCGAGGGTGGCGATGAAGCTGTCGATCTGGGCGACCTCGACGAGGAGGCCGTTCAGGAACCCGACCGCCGCGCCGAGGACGAGCACGATCAGCGCCGCGATCGGCCACGGCACGCCGTACCAGACCTGGAGGCTGATCGCGAGGATGTGCCAGAGGACGATGCCGTAGCCGACGGTCAGGTCGATCTTGCCGGTCACCATCGGCACCATCACCGCGAGCGACAGGATGGCGATGATCGACTTGTCGGCGATGATCGAGCGGGCGTTGAGCAGCGTCGGGAAGGTCTGCGGCAGGAGCAGTGAGAAGAGGAGCGCGAGCAGCAGCGTGAGCAGCACGAGCCCGTAGACCGGCAGCAGCCGCGCCGCCCGGCCGATCGGCCCGAGCCCGGCGAGCTCGGGGCGCGTCGGCTCGAGCGCGTCGGACTTGATCGAATTCATCGACATGGCGCGCGCGGTCCTTTCAGGCGGCTTCCGACGCCGAGGCGGCGCTGATCACGGCTTCGGTGGTGAGGGCGGGACCGGCGAGCTCGCGCACGATCTGGCCGCGGTTGAAGACGAGGGCGCGGTGGCAGATCTGCGCCACCTCCTCGAAGTCCGTCGAGACGACGACGACGGCGAGCCCCTCGTCGAGCGCCCGGGCGATGAGCGCGTAGATCTCGGCCTTGGCGCCGACGTCGACCCCCGCCGTCGGGTCCTCGGCGACGAGGAGCCGCCGCCCGGTCGCGAGCCAGCGGGCGACGACGACCTTCTGCTGGTTGCCGCCCGACAGCGCCTCGATGGCGAGGTCGGGCGCGTTCGGCCGCAGGTTGACCCGCGCCCCGAGTTCCGCCGCCCGGCCGGCCTCGCGCCGCGGCGACAGCGCCGAGAAGAGCCCGCGCCCGGCGGCGGCGGGGTTGAGGAAGGTGTTCTCGCGGACGCTGAGCGCCGCGGCGACCGACTCCTCGGCGCGGTCGCGGGCCATCAGGCCGATGCCCTGGCGGAGGGCGGCGTGCGGGCTCGTCAGCGCGAGGGCGCGGCCGTCGAGGCGGATCGCCCCGCTGTGGGAGGCGACGCCGAAGAGGGCGCGGCCGATCTCCTCCTGCCCGGCGCCGCGCAGGCCGACGAGGCCGAGGAGCTCGTTGCCGTGGAGGTCGAAGTCGACCGGCCCGGCGCCCGCCGTCGCCAGCCCGCGCACCGCGAGGCGCACCGCCGCGGACGGGCGCTCCTCCTTGCGGAAGGCGTCGAAGGTCGAGCGCCCGACGATGAGCCGCACCAGCGCGTCCGGCGTCGTCTCGGCGACCGGCCCCTGGCCGACGACCGCCCCGTCGCGGAGCACGACGACGCGGTCGGCGACGCGGAAGATCTCGTCGAGGCGGTGGGAGACGTAGACCATGCCGACGCCCTGCGCCTTCAGGGACCGCATGACCGCGAACAGCCGCTCGACCTCGTTCGCCGGCAGGCTCGCCGTCGGCTCGTCGAGGACGAGGAAGTCGCAGTCGGTGGCGAGCGCGCGCGCGATGGCGACGAGGGATTTCTCGGTGCGGCCGAGGGCGCCGACGCGGGTCTCGGGGTCGATGTCGCAGCCGACGAGGGCGAGCGCACCCTCCGCCGCCCGCGCCGTCGCGCGCCAGTCGATCGCGCCGAAGCGGCCGCGCCGGCCGTAGCCCTGCGCGAGGGCGACGTTCTCGGTGACCGTCATCCACTCGACGAGGCCGAGGTCCTGGTGGATGAACGCGATCGCCCCGTGCCGCCCGGCCTCGCCCGCCGCCGGCTTGCCGCCGAGGGTGATCTCGCCGGCGTCGGCGCGGTGGATGCCGCCGAGGATCTTGATGAGCGTCGACTTGCCCGCGCCGTTCTCGCCGAGCAGGGCGACGATCTCGCCGGCCGCGACCTCGAAGCTCACGCCCTTGAGCGCGCGGGTTCCGCCGAACGTCTTGACGACGTTCCCGAAGCGCAGCGTCTCGTCTCGCGCCAATGCTGTCCTCCCCGGACCGCCGCGGGCTCTCCGCACCGCGGCCCGGCGCCTCTGCCGGGCGCCTGCCCGCACCTTAGCGGGCGGGGGCGCGGGGCTGTCAAGCGATCCGCGGGAAGCGACCTCCGCGAAACCGGCGTCGACGGCCGGTGAACGAGGGGTCACGCTGCACGACACTCGGGGGGAGAGAGGGAGGATACGGGTGGTTTCCTCGGACGCCTCGCACGCCACCTTCGATCGAAGCGGGCTTCGCCCGCGAGGATGTCGGCCCGACGGGCCGAAGCAT
>CAZEGY010000327.1:0-4062 GCA_964511815.1 uncultured Rhodovulum sp. | reverse complement strand
CTCCTGGGTGCCGCCGATGCCGGTGGTCTGCATCCCCATCGAGGCGGCGAAGTCGGCGGCGCCGAGGCTCATCGCCTGGAGGCGGGGCGAGGCGGCGGCGATCTCGCGGACGTTGGCGAAGCCGAGGGCGGTCTCGATGATGACCTCGAAGCCGAGCTTCCGCGTGCGGCCCTTCGCCGCCTCGACGGCGGTGACGAGGGCGTCGACGGCGTAGAGGTCGGCGGCGGTGCCGGCCTTGGGGATCATGATCAGGTCGAGGCGCTCGGTCTCGCCTTCGAGGAGCTCGACGACGTCGCGGTACCAGAACGGCGTGTCGAGGCCGTTGATGCGGACCGAGAGGGTCTTGGTGCCCCAGTCGACCTCGGAGATCGCCCTGACGATGTTGGCGCGGGCGGCGGGCTTGTCGGCGGGGGGGACGCTGTCCTCGAGGTCGAGGTTGACGACGTCCGCCGCCGAGGCCGCCATCTTCGGGAAGAGCTCGGGGCGCGAGCCGGGGCCGAAGAGCTGGCAGCGGTTCGGCCGGGCCGGCGGGCTCGGGGGAATGGTGAAGCTCACGGGTGCGCCCTCCTCGCGTCTGTTAGCAGGCGCACCATAGGCCGGCGAGACGGGCCGGTTGTCAACGCGGCGCCGGTTCTTGCACGGGGTGCAGGGGGCCGAGGAGGCGGAAGCGGTCCGGCCGGGCCGCTTTCCGACGCCCGCGAGGCCGCCTGTCGCGGTGCTCGCTGCCCGGAGGGCGGGGGTCGGAGGCGGGTGCCCGGCCGGACGCCGGTGCGGTGCGGGCGGGATCAGGCCCGCGCTTCGGCGTAGCGGCGCAGGACCGCGCTCACGCGCGGATCGCCCGCGAGCCGTTCCCGGTTCCAGAGGCGCAGGGCCTCCTGCGACGACAGACGCTCGCCGATCGCTTCCTGCAGCACGTCCGCGAGGCAGGGTCCGCGCATCGGATCCATGCCTTGCGCGATCAACCGCTCGTTGATCCGGGCGTCGGTGGCGAGAACGACAATCGTCCGATCCTGCATTGCGACAATCCTCCCGACGGTCTGGTCTTTCTGGCGGCGATGATAGCGCAACTCGCCCGTCGCGAACAGGATCGAGATGGTCACAGGGGTGTCGCGGCGCGCCGGCGGCGGCGCGCGCCGCCCGGCCGTTGCGCAGCGCAGCGACCCCGGCGCAAGTACCCCGGTCTCATACTTTGGTCCTAGGCCCTCGGCGGCGCGCACACCTGCCGGTTGCAGGGGTCTGAAACGTTGCCGCCGCCACCGAGCCACGGCGCGACCGCCTGCCGCGTTGGCGTTGTGCGCCGCACAACCCTGTGGCGCCGGGGGATGGCCCGCCTGCGGCCGGCTGCCGGCGTGGGCGCGGACGCACCGAGAGAGGCCCGCGGAAGGCGACGGCGTCGCCGGTGCGGATCGCCTCCGGGAGGCCGCGATCGGCCCCGCGATTCACCCCTGATTCGCGGCAATATCGACCTGTCGTGTGCCGCTTGGGCGGCCCCCCCGGGCGGCGGCCCGGGGCTCCCGTGGCATCCGGCCGCGCTGCGCGGGCGCGCGCGCCGCGCGCAAGGCGCGTGGCGAGGCGTGACCGAGGAGATACGACCTTGGCGACAGGCCGGCGGCTACTGGAGGTCGGCGAAGGCCTTCTGGAGGCGGCGGACCGCCTCGGCGACGCGGGCGCGCGGGGTGGCGATGTTGAAGCGCAGGAAGCTCTCGCCGCCGGTGCCGAAGGTCGCGCCGTGGCTCGGCGCGATGCGGGCGTCGCGCTCGACGCGGGCGGTGAACTCCGCCGGCGCCATGCCGGTGCCGGCGAAGTCGACCCAGGCGAGGTAGGTGGCGTCGAGCGGCATCGCCCGCACCCCGGGGATCGCGGCGACGCCCTCGGCGAGGAGCGCGGCGTTGCCGGCGAGGTAGGCGTTCAGCGCGTCGAGCCAGCCGTCGCCGCCCGCGTAGGCGGCGGTGGCGACGAGCACCCCGAAGCGGTTGGGGCTCGCGCCCGCCGCGAGGTGGGCGGCGGCGAAGCGGGCACGCAGCGTCTCGTCGGGGACGATGACGTTGCCGGTCAGGGCGCCCGCGACGTTGAAGGTCTTGGTCGTCGAGGTCAGCATCACCAGCCGGTCGACGATCTCCGGTGCCGCGAGCGGCATCGCGACGTGGCGGCCGCCGGGCATGACGAGGTCGTGGTGGATCTCGTCCGAGACGAGGAGGAGGTCGTGGGCGACGCAGAAGTCGGCGAGGGCGCGGAGCTCCTCCCGGCTCCAGACGCGCCCGCCGGGGTTGTGCGGCGAGCAGAGGACGACCATGCGCTCGCGCCCGGTCAGCGCCGCGGCGAGCGCGTCGAGGTCCATCGCGTAGCGGCCGTCCTCGCGCACGACGAGGGGCGACTCGACGATCTCGCGGCCGTTGGCGCGGATCACCCGGTAGAAGGCGTGGTAGACCGGCGAGAACAGGATCACCCCGTCCCCGGGGGCGGTGAACGCCTGCAGGCAGATCGCGAGGCCGGCGACGACGCCGTGGGTGGTCGCGATCGCCGCGGGGTCGACCTGCCAGCCGTGGCGGCGCTCCATCCATCCGGTGATCGCCGCCTTGTAGGCGCGGTCGTCGCCGAAGTAGCCGTGGACGCCGTGGGCGACGGCGGCGGCGAGCGCCTCGCCGACCGACGGCGGCGGGCGGAAGTCCATGTCGGCGACCCACATGGCGATGCCGTCGTCGGGGGAGACGCCGTAGAGCGTCTCCATCATGTCCCACTTCAGCGCGTGGGTGTTGCGGCGGTCGATCGGCTCGTCGAAGTCGAACATGCGCGTCCTTCGCGGTGGGCCCGTCGGGGGACGGGAGAGGCGGGCCGCTGCGTCGGCCGTGAACGAGGGCTAACGCCGGGGACGCCGGTCTTCAAGCCTCGCCCCGCGCGCCGGGGCTTGGCGGGACGGCGGGAATGATCTAGCGGCAGGGGGAACGGAGGGCCGCGGATGAGCAACTCGATCGTCTTTCCCGGTGCGGGCGCCGGCGGCAAGCCGCGCCACGGCGTCGGGCCGGCGGGCGCCGAAGGCCGCAGCCGGGCGACCCTCCCCGCCCCCGCCCCCGCCCCCGTCCTCGTCCGCGGGCGCGGGCACGGGGCCTGACCGATGCGCGCGCTCCTGCTCTCCTGGCAGTTCTGGGCGGTGCTCTCGGCGGTCTTCGCGGCGCTGACCGCGATCTTCGCCAAGCTCGGGGTCTCGGAGGTCGCTTCCGACTTCGCGACGCTGATCCGTACCGTCGTCATCCTCGCCGTCGTCGCGGCGCTCGTGCTCGCGACCGGCCAGTGGCAGCCCCTCGCCACCGTGCCCGGCCGCGCCTGGGTCTTCCTCGTGCTCTCGGGGCTCGCGACCGGCGCCTCCTGGCTCTGCTACTTCCGGGCGCTGAAGCTCGGCGACGCCGCCCGCGTCGCGCCGATCGACAAGCTCAGCGTCGTCTTCGTCGCCGTCCTCGGCGCGCTCCTCCTCGGCGAGCGCCTGTCGCCCGCCGCCTGGGGAGGGGTCGCGCTCATCGCCGCGGGCGCGCTTCTCGTCGCCCGCGGCGGCTGACTTGCCAAGCTTTCGCCCATCTCCTATCTCGCGATCATGACCCTCCGCCCGATCCTCATCCATCCCGACCCGCGCCTGCGCAAGGTCGCCGATCCCGTGGCGGGAATCGACGCGGGCGTCCGCGCCCTCGCCGACGACATGCTCGCGACGATGTACGACGCGCCGGGCATCGGCCTCGCCGCGCCGCAGGTCGGGGTGATGCGCCGGGTCTTCGTCATGGACTGCGCCGGCAAGGACGACACCCCCGAGCCGATGGTGATGGTCAACCCCGAGATCGTCGCCGCCTCCGAGGAGACGGTGATCGGCGAGGAAGGCTGCCTGTCCATCCCCGACGTCTACGAGGACGTCCCCCGCGCCGCGACCGTCCGCCTGCGCTGGCTCGGGCTCGACGGCCGCGTCCACGAGCACGAGTTCGGGGACCGCTGGTCGATCTGCGCCCAGCACGAGCTCGATCACCTGAACGGCAAGCTCTTCATCGACTACCTCTCCCCGGTGAAGCGGACGATGATCAC
>CAZEGY010000326.1:0-4081 GCA_964511815.1 uncultured Rhodovulum sp. | reverse complement strand
CCCCCGAGTGTCGTGTAGCTTGACGAGTGTCGTGTAGCTTGAACAGAGGGTTAACGCGCGAAGGGAAATGGTTCGATGTCAATGACTTGACCCCCGTCCCGCGCGCGAGACGGCACGGCCTCCGGGCGCGGCTCCTCCCCGGCGGCGCGCTTCGACCGAGGGGCGGCCGCGCCCGGCCGGCGTCAGAAGCTCATGCTGAGCGTGAACTGCACCTCGCGCTCGTCGCCGCGGCTGCAGCCGCCGCCGGCGTAGCAGATCGCGTAGTAGTCCTCGTCGAAGAGGTTCGTCACGTTGATCGCCCCCTCGACGCCGCCGCGGGCGTAGCGGAGGGCGGCGTCGACGAGGGTGTGCGCCGGGGTCTCGCGGGTGTTCGTGGTGTCGCCGTAGCTCATGCCGACGTAGCGCACCCCGGCGCCGAAGCTGAGGCCGGCGAGGCGCTCGTCCCGGACCGCGTAGTTCGCCCAGATCGAGGCCTCGTGCTCGGGGACGAGGGCGGGGCGGTTGCCCGCGTCGCCGTCGTTGCTCGAGGTGATCTCGGCGTCGATGTAGCTGTAGCCGGCGACCGCCGACAGCCCGTCGGCGAGGCTCATGCTCGCCTCGAGCTCGAGCCCGCGGTGGCGGACCTCGCCGGTCTGCACCCAGAAGCCCATGTGCTCGGGGTCGGTGGTCAGCACGTTGGTCTTGTCGATCTGGTAGAGCGCCGCCGAGAACAGCGCGTTGAAGCTCTCCGGGCGCCAGCGCACGCCGAGCTCGACCTGGTCGGCCTCGGTCGGCTCGAAGAGGGTGCCGTCGAACTCGGTGCCGGTGTTGACGACGAAGCCGGTGGCGTAGCTCGCGTAGGGGGTGACGCCGTGGCCGAGGTCGTAGGTGGCGCCGACGTCCCAGACGAGCTTGTGGTCGTCCTGGCTGGTGTCCTCGCCCCAGAGGCGGTCGTCGAAGCGGTTCTCGACCCAGGTCTGGCGCAGGCCGAAGCTCGCGAACAGCCGGTCGGTGAGCTCGATCTGGTCGTGGGCGTAGAGGCCGTACTGCTCGACGGTCTCGACCCCGTCCTGGTAGATCCCCGGCCGGGCGATGTCGAAGTCGAAGCTCCCGGGGTCGTCGACCGGGATCAGGTGGGAGTCGTCGTAGCCGTAGCGGCCGTCGGCCTCCGCCCGGCTGTAGTCGAGGCCGAGGAGGAGCGTGTTCGGCCGGCCGGCGACGTCGAAGTCGAGCTGGGCCTGGGTGTCGACGGCCGCGGTCGTCGCGGTCTCCTTCACGGTGAAGTCGGCGTAGTTCATCTCCGTGTCGGAGGCCATGCCGTTGAAGTAGAAGTCGCGGTAGTCGGTCTTCTGGCGGGCGAAGCGCGCCTGCTGGCGGATGGTCACCCCGGGCGAGAGCTCGTGCGAGAAGAGATAGCCCGCCGAGGCCATGTCGGCGTCGAAGTGGTTGACCTCGGGCTGGGTGTCCCACATCCATTCCGGCAGGTCGCCGACCGCTGCCGGATAGTCCTCGCCCGCGATCGGCAGGTAGAGCGCCGGGCTCGTCCTGTCCTTCTGCCAGTTGGTGAGGACGGTGATCTCGGTGCGCTCGTCCGGCCGCCAGGTGAGGGCGGGCGCGATCATCCGGCGGTCGTTCTCGGAGTTGGCGAGCCCGGTCTCGCCGTCGCGATAGAGCCCGGTCAGGCGCCAGGCGAGCGTCCCGCCGTCGCCGATCGGCCCGCCGACGTCGAGCCCGGCCTGCCACGAGTCGAACGGCCCGTAGCCGACGAAGCCGCTGCGCAGGGGCTCGAAGGTCGGGCGCTTGGTGACGGCGTTGACGATCCCGCCCGGGTCGGTCTCGCCGTAGAGGACCGCGTTCGGCCCCTTGAGCACGTCGATGCCCTCGAGGCCGTAGGGCTCCATCACGAAGCCCGAGAAGCCGATCACCTTCTGCGGCAGCCCGTCGCGGTAGGTGCCGTACGGCCCGATGTCGAAGCCGCGGACGAGGAACTGGGTGAAGCGCGAGTCCTGCCCCCACGGCGAGGGGACGACGCCCGGGGCGTAGGAGATCGCCTGCTCCATCGTCAGCGGCCGGCGCTGCTCGAGCGACTCGGAGGTGATGATCGACACCGCCTGCGGGATGCGCTCGATGGGGGTGTCGGTCTTGGTCGCGATCGCCGAGGAGAACGGCACGAGGCCCGCGTCGGCGGTGGCGTCGATGCTGAGGGTCGGCAGCACGAAGCCGCCGCCGTCGGCGGCCGGCTCGGGGGCGTCCTGGGCCGCGGCGGGACCGAGCGCGAGGACGAGCGGCAAGGCGGTGGTGAGAAGCAGGCGACGCATCGGGAGGCTCCGCGGAAAGGTGACGGACTGCCTGCCTGCGCGTCGCGGGTGGGTCGACCTGGGTCACGCCCGCGTTACCGGGCGCCCCGCGGAGCGTCAAGGCGCGATCAGCCGGCTGCGGGCGCGCGTCGCAGGGCGGCGCGGACATCCGCCGGGCGGATGGCGCCGAAGGCGAGGACCGCGGCGGCGTAGGCGGCGAGGCCGATGCCGACGAGGCCGGCGAGGGCGGCGTAGCGCAGGACCGGATCGGCGAGGGGGCCGGCGAGGACGCGGGTCGCGGCGTAGAGGACGACCGCCATCGCGACGCAGGCGAGCGCGATGCGCGGGACGGCGCGGCGCAGGCGGGCGTCGGGGGCGGCGGCGTCGCCCATGGCCCGGGTGCCGGCCCAGAGCTGGACGATCATCACCCAGCCGGCGACGGTGGTGCCGAGGGCGGCGGCGATGAAGCCGATGAAGGGCGCGAGCCCGAGGGCGACGGCGGCGTTCACCACCATCGCCCAGACCGCGAAGCGGAACGGCGCGCGGGTGTCCTCGCGGGCGTAGTAGAGCGGCGAGAGCACCTTCTGCATGACGAAGGCCGGGAGGCCGGCGCCGTAGACCGCGACGGCGAGGGCGGTCGGCCAGCTGTCGCCGGGGCCGAAGGCGCCGCGCTCGAAGAGGACGGCGACGATCGGCAGCGGGATCACCATCAGCGCCACGGCGGCGGGGAGGGTGAGGACGAGGGTGAACTCGGTCGCCCGGTTGATCGCGTCGCGGCCGCCCGTGCCGTCGCCGGACTTCAGGCGGCGCGAGAGGTCGGGGAGGAGGACGATGCCGATGGCGATGCCGACGACGCCGAGCGGCAGCTGGTAGAGGCGGTCGGCGTAGGAGAGCCAGGCGACGGCGCCGTCGAAGAACGAGCCGACCTGGCGGCCGACGATGAGGTTGATCTGCACGACCCCGCCGGCGAGGAGGGCGGGGACCATGATCACGGTCAGCCGCTTCATGTCGGGGGTCAGCCGCGGCCAGCGCGGGAGGACCGCCATCCCGGCGCGGGCGCAGCCCCACCAGATCAGCGCGAGCTGGGCGACGCCGGCGACGGGGACCGACCAGATCTGCCAGAGGCCGATGTTGCGCCCGGTCCACCACGCGAAGACGAGGAAGGCGATCATCACCACGTTCATCAGGATCGGCGCCGCGGCGGCGAGGGCGAAGCGGCCGAGCGAGTTGAGGACGCCGGAGAGGAGTGCGGTCAGCGAGATCAGCAGGATGTAGGGGAAGGCGATGCGGCCGTGGGTCACCGAGAGGGTGAAGCGCTCGTCGCCGGCGAAGCCCGAGGCCATTGCGTAGACGAGGGCGGGCATGAAGATCCAGCCGACGATGACGAGGAGGACGAGGACGAAGGCGAGGCCGGAGAGGGCGTCGCGGGCGAAGTCCTCGGCGTCCTCGCCGGCCTCGACCTTCTTGGCGAAGAGCGGCACGAAGGCGAGGTTGAACGCCCCCTCGGCGAAGAAGCGGCGGAACATGTTGGGGAGGGTGAAGGCGATGAGGAAGGCCTGCGCCACCGGCCCGGTGCCGAGGAAGGCCGCCATCAGGATGTCGCGGAAGAGCCCGAGGATGCGCGAGACCATCGTCCACGCCCCGACGCTGAGGAAGGCGGGAAGAAGGCGGATTCCGGCCCTGGTCATCTCGCGCGCGCCTGCCCCTGCCGCTTCGGCTTTTGCCGGGGAGTGGCAGATCGCCCGGCCTTTGGCAATGGCGGAGCCGCCGCGGCACCACGGGTCCGGGTCCGATCGCACGAGGAT
>CAZEGY010000325.1:0-4132 GCA_964511815.1 uncultured Rhodovulum sp. | reverse complement strand
TGGAAGACCACGGCGCGCTCGGGGTCGGCGCCCTCGACGTGCCGGCCGTCGAGGACGATGGCGCCCGCGGAGATCGGGTTGAGCCCGGCGGCCATGGTGAGGACGGTGGACTTGCCGCAGCCGGAGTGGCCGATGATCGAGACGAACTCGCCGCGCTTCATCGTCAGGTCGACGTCGCGGACGACGGTCAGCGGCCCCTTGGGCGTGGCGTAGGTCTTGTGGAGCTGCGAGAACTGGAGATAGCGGTCGACCGCGGCCGCCTTCGCGGCCTTGGCGTAGGCGGCGGGAAGGGCGTGCCGCGGGGTGACGACGGGGAGCCGGCGCACCGGGGGCGCCTTCGCGGCGATGCCGACCGCCATCAGGTACTGGGTGATCTCGGCGCGCAGCGCCTTGAAGACCGGGCTGTCGTTCAGCGCCATGCGGTCGCGGGGACGGGGGAGCGTGACCTTCACGTCGGGGCCGAGGGTGCCGTCGGGGTTCAGGATCAGCACGCGGTCGGCGAGGACGAGGGCTTCGTCGACGTCGTTGGTGATCATGAGCACGGTGCGGCGCTCGGCCTCCCAGATGCGTTCGATCTCGTCGGCGAGGTTGGCGCGGGTGAGGGCGTCGAGGGCGGAGAGCGGCTCGTCCATGATGAGCATCTCCGGCTCCATCGCCAGCGCCCGGGCCACGGCGACGCGCTGGCGCATGCCGCCGGAGAGTTCGGCGGGCCTGCGGTCGCGGGCGTGGTCGAGGCCGACCATGGCGAGGTGGCGGTCGACGAGCGCGGCGCGCTCGGCCTTCGGCCGCGCCGCGTGGACGGCGTCGACGGCGAGGGCGATGTTGCCGGCGGCCGAGAGCCACGGCATCAGCGCGTAGGACTGGAGGACGAGGGCGCGCTCGGGCGACGCCTCGGTGACGGGGGCGCCGCGGAAGGTGACGCTGCCGCTGTCGGGGCGGGTGAGGCCGGCGACGAGGTTGACGAGGGTGGTCTTGCCGGTGCCGGAGAAGCCGAGGACGGCGACGAACTGGCCGGGCTCGATGGCGAGGGTGATGTCGTTCAGGACCGGCGTGCCGCCGTGGCCCTTGCAGACGTTCGCGAGCTCGAGGATCGCCATCGCGCTCACCGCTGGGTGGTGGTGGAGACGGCCGACTGGACCGCGAACATGATCCGGTCGAGGACGAAGCCGATGAGCCCGATGGTCAGCACCGCCACCATGATCCGGGCGAGGCTGACCGAGCTGCCGTTCTGGAACTCGTCCCAGACGAACTTGCCGAGGCCGGGGTTCTGGGCGAGCATCTCGGCGGCGATCAGCACCATCCAGCCGACCCCGAGCGACAGGCGCAGGCCGGTGAAGATCAGCGGCAGCGCCGAGGGCAGGACGAGCTTGGTGATCTTCGTCCAGGTCGACAGCTTGAGCACGCGGCTGACGTTCAGCAGATCCTTGTCGATCGAGGCGACGCCGAGGCCGGTGTTGATGAGCGTCGGCCAGAGCGAGCACAGGGTGACGGTGATCGCCGAGACGAGGAAGCTCTTCGGCAGCCCGCCGCCGTGGTAGAGCGCGGAGACGACGAGCGTCACGATCGGGAGCCAGGCGAGCGGCGAGACCGGCTTGAAGATCTGGATGAACGGCGTCAGCCCGAGGTTCACCGTCGCCGACAGCCCGCAGAGGATGCCGAGCGGCACCGCCACCACCGTGGCGATGGCGAAGCCGAAGAGCACGGTCTCGATCGAGGTCCGGATCTGGGCGTAGAAGGTCGGCGCGCCGGTGTAGGCGTGCAGCTTCACCGGCTCGCCCCGCGCCGCGCGCTCGGCGTTGCGCGCCTCCTCCCGGGCGAAGAAATCGGCCTTCTTCTCCTGGTCGATCCGCCAGTCGTCGTGCAGCGCCACCGCCTGCTCCCAGACCGCCGCCGGCCCCGGCAAGGCGCCGAGCGAAGTCTGCACCCGCGGCGCGAGCTGGCCCCAGACGACGAGAAAGAGCAGGATCGCGACGAGCGGCACGCCGAGGAGCCGGGCGAAGAGCTTGAGGTTGCCGGCGGGATCGTCGCCCGCCGCCGCCCGCACCAGCGGCGCGAAGATGCCGAGGCCGAGGGTCTCGAGCACGCCGGCGGCCCTGGCCGCCCGCGCCACCCGGCGGGCGCGGCGGAGCCCGGCATCGTCGGTATCGAGAACGAGGGTCATCGTGGCCTCCATCAGCCCTGCACGCCGGCGCCGGTGACGGTCTGCCCGCCCTTGAGCCCGATCGGGAATTTCGCGAGATAGTCGTTCGGCCGGCGGCCGTCGTATTCGATGCCGTCGATGAAGGCCGAGGTCGGCGCCTTGTAGCCGTCGGTGCCGAAGGGGAAGTCCTCGGCCCGCGCCTTGCCCTCGGCGACGAGCAGACGCGCGGCCTCCTCGTAGATCGCCGGCTTGTAGACCGAGCGCGCGATCTCGTCGTACCAGCGGTCGGGCTTCGCCTCGGGGATCTGGCCCCAGCGGCGCATCTGGGTCAGCGTCCACACCGCGTCCGAGTAGAACGGGTAGCTGGCGTGGTCGCGGAAGAAGACGTTGAAGTCCGGCGCCGGCCGCACGTCGTCGGCGCCGAAGGCGAACGTGCCGGTCATCGAGCCGGCGATCACCGCCGCGTCGGCGCCGACGTAGGCCGAGTGCGACAGGATCTCGACCGCCTCGGCGCGGTTGGCGCCATCGTCGGCGTCGAGCCATTCCACCGCCCGGATCAGCGCCTTGGTGAGGGCGAGCGTGGTGTTGGGATGGGCCGCGACGAACTCGGCGGTCAGGCCGAAGACCTTCTCGGGGTTGTCCGCGAAGATCTGCGCGTCGGTGACGACCGGGCGGCCGATGCCCTTGAAGACCGCCGCCTGGTTCCACGGCTCGCCCACCGAGTAGCCGGCGATGGTGCCGGCCTCGAGCGTCGCCGGCATCTGCGGCGGCGGCGTGACCGAGAGCAGGACGTCGGCGCCGATCTGCCCCTTGGCGTCGCCGGCGCCGTAGAAGCCCGGGTCGAGCCCGCCGGCGGCGAGCCAGTAGCGCAGCTCGTAGTTGTGGGTCGAGACCGGGAAGACCATGCCCATGTTGAAGGCGCGACCCTCGGCGTTCGCCGCCTCGACCGCGGGGCGGAGCGCCGCGGCGGAGATCGGGTGGACCGGCCGGCCGTCGGCGCCGGTCGCGATCTCCGGCCGCATCAGCTCCCAGACGGCGTTCGAGACGGTGATGGCGTTGCCGTTCAGGTCCATCGACAGCGGCGTGACGACATGCGCCGCGGTGCCGTAGCCGACGGTGGCGGCGAGCGGCTGGCCGGCGAGCATGTGGGCGCCGTCGAGCTCGCCCGAGATCACCCGGTTGAGCAGCACCTTCCAGTTGGCCTGGGCCTCGAGGCGGACGTAGAGGCCCTCGTCCTCGAAGAAGCGCTTCTCGTAGGCGATGGCGAGCGGCGCCATGTCGGTGAGCTTGATGAACCCGAGCGTGAGCTCGTCCTTCTCCACCGGCAGGGGCTCGGCGCTCGCCGCGGCGGCGAGGAGGGCAAGGGCGGTGCCGGCAGGAAGATGGCGCATGGCTGTCCTCGGGCGTCGGTGTCGAAGGCTCCGGCTGGCCGGACTCCGAAGGGGAAAAACGAAAAGCCGCCGATCCGGCGCGGGGTGCGCGCGGATCAGGCGGCTTTGCCTGGGGTGTCCCGGCATCGGGACGAAACTCGGTCCGACTCGCCATTGAGCCGGGTTGTCCCAAGCCATGCCGCCCCCTCGCCCGGCCGGCAAGCGCCGAACGCCCGCCGCGCGGCGGTTCGTTCGCATTTGCACAATGGTTGTGCAGGTGCGGGGGCGGATGGTCTCGGCGCGGGCAGCCGGGCGGCGGATCAGTCCCCGGCGGTGGGGTCGAAGACGCGGCCGTCGAAGAATCGGTCGGGGCCGAGGACCAGGCCGCCGAGGGTCGAGGCGACCGCGGTGCGGGTCGCCATCGCGCCCTCGAGCTTCTCGGAGGCGCCGGGCAGGTCGGCGCCGATCGGGCCGAGGACCTGCCGGAAGACGTCGGCGCGGAAGCTCGCGCGCGCCGCGGCGCGCAGGCGCCCGCGGTCGAAGCCGGTGGCAATGGCGAGGCGCTCGGCGATCCACAGCGCCTGGCTGCGCCACGGGAAGCTGGCGGCGCCGGCGAAGAACT
>CAZEGY010000324.1:0-4134 GCA_964511815.1 uncultured Rhodovulum sp. | reverse complement strand
CAGGTCCTCGGCCTCCTCCTCGACCTCGAGGTCGCTGTCGCGCAGCACCCGGAAGGCGCAGTGCCCGAGCATCCGGTAGCCGGGGAAGAGCTTGCCGAGGAAGATCTCGAGCAGCGCCTCGAGCGGCAGGAAGCGCGCCTCGCCGCGGCCGCCGTCGGGGAGCCGCACGAAGCGCGGCACCTGCCCCGGCACCGGCAGCAGCGCATCGAGCACCCCGGCCTCGCCCTCGCGGCGGAGATGCAGGCCCATCGCGAAGCCGCCGTTGGCGATGAACGGGAACGGATGGGCGGGGTCGATGGCGAGCGGCGAGAGGATCGGGAAGACCTGCTCGAAGAAGTGGGTCTCCATGATCGCCCGGTCGGCGCCGCGCAGATCCTCCGTCCCGAGGATGGCGATCCCCTCGGCCTCCATCAGCCCGCGGAGCACCGCCCAGCACTCCTGCTGGCGCATCATCAGCGCCCGCGCGTCGGCGTCGATCCGCGCGAGCTGCTCGGCCGGCGAGAGCCCGTCCGCCGAGGGCGTGAACACCCCCTCGCGGATCAGGCCGCGCAGGCCCGCGACGCGCACCGAGTAGAACTCGTCGAGGTTCGACGCCGAGATCGACAGGAACCGCACCCGCTCGAGCACCGGCACGCTCGGGTTCTCCGCCTCGGCCATCACCCGCCAGTTGAACGCGAGCCACGAGAGCTCGCGGTTGATGAACCGCCCCGGCCCGGCGACGTCGAGGCCGGCGATCACCCGCCCCCCCGCCTCGTGCTCGTTGAGGAAGTCGGCATCCACCCGGACGCCCTCGACTTCTGCCACCCTGCCCATGACCTGCCTCCGCCGCGCCCTCGCGGCCCTACGCCTTGCCCGCGATTGTTTCGGATCTCGCCGGGACGCGCAACGCCCGGCGCGCGCCGCCGGCGCCCTATTCCAGCCGCTCCACCTTGCGGAGGTCGGGAAAGACCACCATCCACAGCAGCGCCACCGCGACGGTCCCGACCCCGCCGACCACTGCCGCCGGCACCGCTCCGATCAAGGCCGCGACCACCCCGCTCTCGAACTCGCCGAGCTGGTTCGAGGCGTTGATGAACAGATAGTTCACCGCCCCCACCCGCCCGCGCATGTCGTCGGGGGTGCGGAGCTGGACGAGCGAGGTGCGGATGACGACGCTCACCGTGTCCGCTGCCCCCATCACGGCGAGCGCGCCGAGCGACAGCGCCATCGACGTCGACAGCGCGAAGACGACGGTGCCGATCCCGAAGACGATCACCGCCTGGAACATCCGCATCCCGACCCGGCGGTGGATCGAGGTCCGCGCCAGCAGCACCGTCATCGCCAGCGCCCCGATCGCCGGCGCCCCGCGCAGCGCCCCGAGCCCCCACGGGCCGGTGTGGAGCACGTCGCGCGCGAAGATCGGCATCAGCGCCGTGGCGCCGCCGAGCAGCACCGCGAAGAGGTCGAGCGAGATCGTCCCGAGGATCGGTCGGTTCTCCCGCACGAAGCGCACCCCGGCGAAGAGCTGGTCGAGCCGCCCGCCCGTGCGGTCGGCGACGGGCCGGTCGACGTGGATCGCGGCGTTGAAGAAGCTCGCGACGATCCACAGCCCGGCCATCAGCACGTAGGGCAGGCCCGGCGCCACCGCGTAGGCGAAGCCGCCGAGCGCCGGCCCGCAGATCACCGCGAGCTGGAAGGCGCCGGTCGTCATCGCCGTCGCCCGCTGGACCTGCCCGGGCGGCGCCACCGCCGGCAGCAGGGCGGCGCTCGCCGGGGCCTCGAAGGCGGTGGCGACGCCGAAGACCGTCACCGCGCCGTAGAGCATCGGCACCGTCAGCCAGCCCGCGAACGTGCCGGTCGCGAGAAACGCCGCGACGCAGCCCTGGACGATCTGGCAGATCTGGAGGAGCCGCCGCCGCTCGTAGCGGTCGGCGGCGGCGCCGGCGAAGAAGACGAGGAACGCCGTCGGCAGGAACTGCGCGAGCCCGATCATCCCGAGCGCGAAGGCGCTGTTCGTGATCGCGTAGACCTGCCAGCCGAGCGCCACCGTCGCGATCTGCACCGCGAAGCGCGAGGCGATCCGCGCGGTGAAGAAGAGCGCGAAGGGCCGGTGACGCAGGAGCCCCGCGCGCTCCCCTTCGCTCACGCCTCCCGCTCCGCCTGGAGCACCTCGGCCGCGAGCCGCGGCGTCAGCGGCCGCCGCCCGGCGAGCCCCGCCCGGTCGAGCGCCGCGACCACCGCCTCGGCCGCCGCCGACGAGCGCTCGATCCGCGGCACGAGGTAGTCGATCAGCTCCGGCGCCACCGCCACCTGCCGGTCGGCGAAGTGCTTGACGAGCAGCGCCGCGAGCAGCGCGTCGTCGGGCGCGTCGAGCTTCGCCACCGTCGCCGCGCGCAGCCGGCTGGCGAGGTCGGGAAGGCGCACGGTCCACCGCGACGGCGCCCGCCGCCCGCTGACCATCAGGCTGCCGCCGCCGGCGCCGAGGTGGTTGCAGAGGTGGAAGAGCGCCTCCTCCGCGCCCCCGCGCCGCGCCCGCAGCCCGGCGAGCCGGTCGACGTCCTCGACGGCGACGGCGGCGTCTCCGGGCAGCGTCGCGAGGTCGAGGCCGGCGACCTCGCGGGCGGCGACGACCCGCGCGCCGGTCCGCGCCGCCCAGACCTGGGCGAGGTGGGTCTTGCCGGCCCCCGCCGGCCCGGTGACCGCGAGCCGCCCGCCCGGCCATCCCGGCCAGCTTTCGACGAGGGCGAGCGCGAGCCGGTTGGCCGGCGCGACGAAGAACGCCTCGCGCCCGAGGGCCGGGCGCGTCGGCAGGTCGAGGACGAGCTGCTCGGGCCGGCTCAAGGTCCCGGCTCGGGCGGCAGGCGGCCGGTGTACATCGGGCTCGCGAGGTACTGGTCGACGAGGAAGCGCCCGATCACCCCGAGCGCCGCGGCGACCGGCACCGCGACGAGGAGGCCGGCGAAGCCGAAGAGCGTCCCGAAGACCGCGAGGGCGAGGATGAGCCAGACCGGGTGCAGGCTCACAGACTTGCCGATCAGGTTCGGCGAGAGGATGTTGCCCTCGACGAACTGGCCGAAGAAGAAGATGCCGGCGGTGACGAGGATCCACGCCTTGTCGTCCCAGAACTGGAAGAGCGCGATCCCGACCGAGAGCAGCAGCCCGACGGTCGAGCCGATGTAGGGGACGAACGAGACGAGCCCGGCGATCAGCCCGACGAGCACCCCGTACTGGAGGCCGATCGCCCAGAGCGCGGCGGCGTAGAACACCCCGAGGATCACGCAGACCGAGAGCTGCCCGCGCACGAACCCGGCGAGCACCAGGTCGATCTCCCGCGCCAGCGCGCGGATCGTCAGGGCGTGCTCGCGCGGGAGCCACGAGTTGATCCGCGCCACCATCCGGTCCCAGTCGAGCAGCAGGTAGAAGGCGACGACCGGCGTGACGAAGAGGACGACGAGGAAGTTCAGCACCTGCAACGAGCCGACGAGCACCTGGTTCAGCACCGTCATGCCGCTGTCGCGGAGCGTGGTCTCGAAGCCGCTGAGGTTCTGCAAGACCCGCGAGTTCTCCCCGAAGATCTGCGGATAGCGCCGGGCGAGGAGCGCGCTCAGGTTGGCGACGTACTCGGGCATCGCGACGACGAGGGCCTGGATCTGCCAGATGAGCGCCGGCACCGCGAAGATCATGAGCACGATCAGGACGAGCACCCCCACGACCGCGATCACCGTCGTGGCGACGAGCCGGTTCATTCCGAGCCGCTCCAGCCGGTCGGCGAGGGGGTCGAGGAAGTAGGCGATCGCCGCCCCGAGCAGGAACGGCAGCAGCGTGCCGCCGAGCAGCCACAGCACGGCGATGAGGACCGCGAACGCGATCCCCCAGAAGCGCAGCTGCTGCCTGGCGCTCACCGCCATTCGCGAATCTCCGGGTTCAGGCGGGGATAGGTGGCGCAGCCCGGCCCCCGAGGCAAGGCCGCCGTCGGACGCGCCCGGAACGACCTCCGCAAGACCGCCCGCCCCCGCGCCCGACCCCGCGCGTCGACCGTGGTGAACGGACGGCACACTACACGACTCTCTCCGAAATGCGGTCGCCGTCCACGACGGCACCCGCCGGTTCCCCGGCTGACCTGCCTTCTTCTTGGTAGAAATACTCCCGCCGGAG
>CAZEGY010000323.1:0-4142 GCA_964511815.1 uncultured Rhodovulum sp. | reverse complement strand
CTCAACGGCGGCTGACCAGCCATTGCGCGGCTCCGAGGGCGATGACGAGGCCGAGCGCGGCGAGCGCGTAGGAGACGGCGGCGGCGCCGGTCTCGCCCTGTGGCAGCGGGCGCTCGAAGGGGGCGGCGAGCACCGGCGCCGGGACGACGGCGAGCAGGAGGAGAAGGCGGCGCATGGGTCAGGTCTCCATCGTCAGGGTCTGGTAGATCTCGGGGAGCGCCCGCGGCAGGCGCCCCGGGTCGGGGAGGAGCGTGAAGCCGCCGCGGCCGAAGATGCGGGCGAACCAGTCCTGCCCGTCGAGGTCGACGACGACCCCGTGCACGGACTGGCCGAGGGCGCGGGCCTCGCGGACCGCCATGCGGCTGTCCTCGATGCCGTGGACGCCCTCGTAGTGGTCGAGGTCGTTCGGCTTGCCGTCGGTGAGGACGAGGAGCAGGCGGCGGGCGGCGGTCTCGGCGGCCAGCATCGCCGAGGCGTGGCGGACGGCGGCGCCGAGGCGGGTGTAGTGGCCGGGCCGGAAGCCGCCGATGCGCGCGGTGACCGCCGGCGACATCGGCTCGTCGAAGCCCTTGGCGCGGGTCAGGAACACCCGGTCGCGGCGGAGCGAGGAGAACCCCCAGATCCCGAGCCGGTCGCCGGCCGAGTCGATGCCGGCGGCGAGGGCGGCGAGGGCGTGGCGGGCGGTGTCGATGACGCTCGTCGCGCCGACCGCGGCCTCGGTCGAGCGCGAGCAGTCGATGAGGAAGGCGACCGAGAGGTCGCGGGCGGTGGCGCGCGACGCCTGCCAGACGCGGTCCGAGCCGGTCGCGCCGGCGCGGATCGCGGCGCGGCTCGCCACCGCGGCGTCGAGGTCGAGGTCGCTGCCGTCGATCTGGCGCGAGAGCAGGACGCGGCGGGGATGGAGCGGCGCGAACTGCCGGCGCACGCGGGCGACGAGCCGCGGGTCGGGGGCGAAGCCCGCGCCCGGCGCGCCCTCGGCCTCGAGCACCCGGGCGTGGTCGGGCATCAGGGCGCGGGCGCGGTGGTTCCACTCGGGATAGGTGAAGCGCGCCGAGAGCCGCTCGTGGTCGGCGTCCTGCGGCGCGAGGTCGAGCGAGAGGCGCAGGCGCGAGGCGGCGCGGCGGACGTGGTCGGAGAGGGTGATCTCGTCCTGGTCCTCGGCGGCCTTCTGCGCGGTCTCGGCGTCGTCGTCGTCGGTGGTGCGGTTGAGGTTCAGGCTCTCCGCCCACGACATGATCGCCTCGAAGCGGTGGATGATGAAGTTGTCCCGGCGGTTGGCCTCGTCGCGCGCCTCGCGCTTCGCCGACTTGCGCGTCGTGGTCGGCAGGCTCGGGGCGGGCGTGTCGTGCGCCTCGGCCGGCGCCTGGCCCGTCCCGGGGCGGACGAGGCGGAGGAGGATCGGCGCCGGCGCCCAGGTCCGGTAGCCGCGCGGGGCGCGGCCGGCGGGCACCTCGACCGGCGCGCGGTCGTCGAGCGCGGCGAGGACGATGCGCTCGACCGCGGCCTCGGCGGCGGGCAGGCCCGGCCGGCGGCGGGTGGCGGCGAGATGGGCGACCATCGCGGCGTGGGCGTCGCGGAGGCCGGGGCAGCGGGCGAGGGCGGCGCGGCGGGCGGCGGCGAGGGCGGCGAGCTCGGCGAGGTCGGCGGCGAGGCGGTCGTCCTCGGGCGCGGGCGGCGCGACCACCGCGGCGAGGGCGGCGAGCCACAGCCAGGCGGCGCGGTTGAGGGCGCGCGTCGGGAAGGCGTCGATCACCGGCGGCAGGCGCAGGCGCTCGCCGGAGAAGTCGGCGACGTGGGCGGCCTCGGGCCGCGCGCCGACCTCGAGCGGGCGGCGGTGGCCGGGGGTGGACAGCGGCGCGGGGACGATCTCGACCGCGGGCGCCCCCCCGAGGGCGCGGAACAGGGTGGCGACGCTCGGCCGCATCGCCTCGAAGGCGACGGCGGCCGCGCCGGGGGCGGCACCGCCGCGGGTCGCCCAGCCGTGCCAGAGGTTGCCGACCGTCTCCTCGGGCTCCATGAGATCGAGGGGATGGATCATGGCGCTATCCGTAGACGGTGGCGGCGAGGTCGCGGAGCGCCTGCTGGACCTCGGGCTCGTCGCTCAGCGGCGCGACGATCGCGGCCTCGAGCGCGCGGTCGACGGCCATGCCGCCGGCGATCAGGGTGCCGGCGTAGACGAGGAGCCGGGTCGAGACGCCCTCCTCGAGGTCCATGCCCGAGAGCTTGCGGACATGCCCGGCGAGGCGGACGAGGGCGCCGGCGCGCGGCGCGTCGAGGCCGGTCTCGGCGACGACGACCGCGGTCTCGGTGACCGGATCGGGGAAGTCGAAGCCGATCGAGACGAAACGCTGGCGGGTCGAGGGCTTGAGCTTCTTCAGGATCGACTGGTAGCCGGGATTGTAGCTCGCCACGAGCATGAAGGGCGCCGGCGCGGCGATCTCCTCGCCGGTGCGGTCGATGACGAGGCGGCGGCGGTCGTCGGTCAGCGGGTGGAGGACGACGGTGACGTCCTTGCGGGCCTCCACCACCTCGTCGAGGTAGCAGATCCCGCCCTCGCGCACTGCGCGGGTGAGCGGGCCGTCGACCCATTCGGTCTCGCCGCCCTTGAGCAGGTAGCGCCCGATCAGGTCGGCGGCGGAGAGGTCGTCGTGGCAGGCGACGGTGTGGAGCGGCAGCCCCAGCCGCGCCGCCATGTGCTCGACGAAGCGGGTCTTGCCGCAGCCGGTCGGCCCCTTGAGCAGCAGCGGCAGGTGGTGGCGGTGCGCGGCCTCGAAGACCGCGCACTCGTCGGCCACCGGCTGGTAGTAGGGAACCATGCGGATGCCGGCCGGTGCATTCATCGTCACTCTCCCGGGATCGCGACCGGCCCGGGGGCGATGACCTCGCGGCGGACGACGACCTGGCTGTAGATGAAGAGGAGCGCGCCGATGACGACGGCGAGGCCGGCGGCGAAGCGCATCAGGTAGAAGAGCCCGAGCTCGTCCTGGACCTCCATGTAGTACATCCCCATCACCCGCTGCAGGTGGGTCTGGATGACGCCGGCGAAGGTGAGCGTGAAGGTCATGAACGCCATGCCGCTCGTCATCAGCCAGAACGAGGCCATGTTGAGCACCTGGTTGTAGGGCGCGCGGCCGCGCAGCACCGGCATCGCGTAGGTGATCATCGCGAGGTTCAGCATCACGTAGGCGCCGAAGAAGGCGAGGTGCCCGTGCGCGGCCGTCACCTGGGTGCCGTGGGTGTAGTAGTTGACCCCGTGCAGCGTGTGCAGGAACCCCCAGACCCCGGCGCCGAAGAAGGCCATCACCGAGCAGCCGAGCGACCAGAGCAGCGCCGCCTTGTTCGGGTGGTTCTTGCGCCCCTTCCAGACCATGACGAAGGCGAAGCTCATCATCGCGAAGAACGGCGCGACCTCGAAGATCGAGAAGATCGAGCCGGTCCACTGCCAGTAGGCGGGCGTGCCGATCCACAGGTAGTGGTGGCCGGTGCCGAGGATGCCGGAGAAGAGCGCGCAGGAGACGATGACGTAGAGCCACTTCTCGATCACCTCGCGGTCGACGCCGGTGAGCTTCAGCATCAGGTAGCCGAGGATCGCCGCCATCACGAGCTCCCAGGTCGCCTCGACCCAGAGGTGGACGACGAACCACCAGTACATCTTGTCGAGCGCGAGGTTGTCCGGGTTGATGAAGGCGAAGATCCACAGGAGCGACAGCAGCCACAGCCCGAGGAGCAGGATGTTGGTGATCGCGGTCTTGCGCCCGGCGAGCGCGGTCAGCGAGACGTTGGCGAGGAAGATCAGCGCGGCGACGAGGATGCCGAACTTGACCCAGAGCGGCTGCTCGAGGAACTCCCGCCCGCCGTGGATGCCGAAGAGGTAGCTGACGACGGCGCCGAGGGTGCCGACGACGAGGATGGCGAGCTGGACATAGGCGAGCTTCACCGAGAACAGCTCGCGCTCGGCCTCCTCGGGCAGCAGGTAGTAGGTGCCGCCGAAGAAGCCGAGCAAGAGCCAGACGATCAGCGCGTTGGTGTGGATCATCCGCACGATGTTGAAGGGCAACGTCTCGGAGAGGGTGTTCGGCGAGACGTAGATCCAGCCGGCGAGCAGCCCGCCGAGCACCTGGATCGCGAAGAGCGCCATCGCC
>CAZEGY010000322.1:0-4164 GCA_964511815.1 uncultured Rhodovulum sp. | reverse complement strand
GCGGGCGGAGCCCGCTTCGATCGAACGCGGGCCGGCGCGGCGTCCGCCCGAGGAAACCACCCGTATCCTCTCTCTCCCCCGAGTGTCGTAAAACGAGTAACGGCACGGATGCGGGCGGTTTTTACAGAGGTCTCACCGAGCCCGCGCCGGGGCTATTCGCGGCGGAGCACCCGGTCGAGGACGAAGTCCGAGGCCGCGTCGCTGCGGTATTCCGCGGTCAGCGCCTCGGGGTCGTAGCGGCTCTCGACCCAGGCGCGGAAGCTCATCGGCTCGGCCGCGGTGTCGGCGGCGTAGCGGTCGAGCATGAAGTGGAGGATACCGGTGGCGCCGCCCTTCAGGTGCAGGTAGCGCCACGAGAGCTGTTCCCGCGCCTCGGCGAGCGGCATCTCCTCGCGCAGGAGCAGATAGAGCGCCGAGGCGAAGCCGGCGCGGTCGGCCCCGGACTTGCAGTGCAGCAGGAACGGCCGCGGCAGGCGGTCGAAGAGCGCGTCGAGGGCGAGGATCTCCTCCCGCGTCGGCAGCGTCCGCGAGGAGAGCTTGAAGTCGACGAGCTCGATCCCCGCCGCGGCGCAGGCCTCGCGCTCGAGCAGGTAGGAGCCGTACTCGGTGGCGCCGCGGAGGTTGAGGACCGCCTTCACCCCCTGCCGCGCCAGCCGGCGGAGGCGCCCGGGGTCGGGCTGGTTCGAGCGGATCACCCCGTCGGCGACCCGGTGCTCGTTCGGCCAGAGCTTGCGGACGAGCCCGTGGTCGAAGACCAGCATGTCGATCGCCGCGTTGCGCCGCCCGCCGGGGGCGTCGAGGCCGCCCGCGACCCAGCGGTCCTTCCAGCGCCGCTGCCAGCGCCGGATGGCGCCCTTGTCGCTCATGCGCCCGGGTCCGAGGCCGGGCCCGAGGCCGGATCCGCGGCGACCCGGCACGGCGCGGTCAGCGCGCCGAGCGCGCGCCTCTGGCGCCCGCCGTCGTCGAAGTTCGCGGGATCGAGCCACGCCTGCCACGCGGGCGCGAGACAGGCCCAGTCGCCGTCGGTCATCGCGAACCACGCGGTGTCGCGGTTGCGGCCCTTGACGATCGTCGCCTGGCGAAAGACGCCCTCGTAGGAGAACCCGAAGCGCTCCGCCGCCCGCCGGCTCGGCCGGTTCAGCGCGTCGCACTTCCACTCGAAGCGCCGGTAGCCCTCGCGGAACACCCATTCCGCGAGGAGGAAGACGGTTTCGCTCGCCGCGCGCGTGCGCTGGAGCGCCGGGGCGAAGCAGATGTGCCCGACCTCGATCGTGCCCGCCTCGGGCGTGATCCGCATCAGGCTCATCACCCCGGCGGGGCTGCCCTGGGTCCGGTCGGTGACGGCGAAGAACAGCGGGTCGGCGTTGCCCGCCACCCGCGTCACCCAGGCGGCGTAGTCGGCCTCGGCGGCGAACGGGCCGTAGGGGAGATAGTCCCAGATCGCGTCGTCGGCGCGGTTGGCGGCATGGAGCGCCGCGGCGTGGGCCGGCGCCAGCGGATCGAGGCGGACGTAGCGGCCGTCGAGGCGCATCGGCCCCGGCCACGGCGGCGGCGTCCAGTCGGGGACGGGCGCACCGAAGCGGCGGTCGTGGCTCATCTCGTCTGGCTCCGTGCAGGCTCCCTTGGGCTCCGTCATAGCCGCCGGGAGGCGCCGCGGAAACCCCGCCTCGAAACCGGCGCCGGCGCCGGCTAGGCTCGGGCGCCGCGAGCCACGGGAGGACCGCCATGCGCGCCGACATCCACGAGATCCCCGCCGACAACGCCACGCCGCTCGGGACGAACGCCACCGCGACGAGCCCGATCTCGGCCGACGGGCGGCCCGAGCCCGGGCGGGTCTACGCCGTGCCCGCCCGCGAGGGCCGGGCGGTGCGGCTCGCGGCCGGCGAGCGCCTCCTGCTCGTCAACCCGCACGGCACCCAGGTCTGCGACCTCTGGGCGTTCAGCGCCGCCAACCCGAGCGAGTTCCTGTCGTGGGAACACGCCCGCGCCGGCCTCGGGCGGATCGCGCCGAAGGTCGGCGACGCGCTCCTCACCAACCGCCGGCGGCCGATCCTGACCCTCGTCGAGGACACCTCCCCCGGCGTCCACGACACCGTCGTCGCCGCCTGCGACCTCTTCCGCTACGTCGGCCTCGGCTGCACCGACTATCACGACAACTGCTCGGACAACCTGCGGATGGCGATGGCGGCGATCGGGGCGCGGGCGCCGGAGGTGCCGCAGCCGTTCAACGTCTGGATGAACACGCCGGTCGGCGCCGACGGCGCCATCGCCTGGCTGCCGACGGTCGCGCGCCCCGGCGACCGGGTGGTGCTGCGCGCCGAGATCGACTGCATCGTCGCGCTGTCGGCCTGCCCGCAGGACATGATCCCGATCAACGGCGCCGACATGCGGCCGCTCGATCTCGCCTTCAGCGTCGAGGGGTGAGCCCTCAGCCGAAGGAGAACCCGTCCGGGTAGTCGTGGTGGCCGTCGAAGTCGGCCTTGCCGAGGAGCACCCCTGCCTGCTTCAGCGCGACGTGGGCCATCGCGTGGTGGAAGTAGAGGTTGGGCAGGCCGAAGCCGTGGAGGAAGGCCTCGCCGTCGCGCTCGAGGTCGGCGAAGCCCGCCTGGAAGCGGATGCGCCGGCCCTCGGCGCCGGCGAAGTCCTCGCGCGGCAGCGCCGCGAGGAGCGCGCGGGTCTCGGTGATCCGCAGGGCGAGCCCGGCGGCGTCGAGGGCGCCGCGGACCTCGGGGGCGCGGCGGCCGGCGAGCGGATAGGCGACGCGCAGGGTGAACTGCGTCGCGGTCGCGACCTGCTGGCCCGCGGGCAGCATCCCCTCCGCCGGGCGTCGGGCGAAGGCGGCGTCGGCCCTGTCGCCGAGCGCCGCCACCGCCTTCGCCACGGTGCGGTCGAGCCGCGCGAGGGCGGCGTCGAAGACCGGCACCGTCGCCCGCCAGAGCGGCGGCTCGGCCACCGCCGCGCTGATGTCGCTCGTCATCGTCGATCCCTCCGGTGAAACCGGAGGAGACTTGCGCTAGGCTCCGGCGCGATGCAAGGCCGGGATCGAACCACGGGAGGACTGGCGCTCGTCGCCGCCGCCCTCGCGCTCGCCGCGGCGGCGGGGGAGCGGGCGGACCTCGCCGGCGCCGATCTCCGCGGCGCCGCCCTCGCCGGGGCCGACCTCGCGGGGGCGCGGCTGGCGGGCGCACGCCTCGACGGCGCCGGGCTCTGGGGGGCGCGGTTCGACGGCGCGGACCTCACCGGCGCGCACCTCGCCGGGGCCGAGCTCCGCGCCGCCTCGCTCGCCGGCACCGACCTGCGCGACGCCGACCTCTCGGGCGCACGGCTCCGCGGTGCGGGGCTGGCCGGTGCCGACCTCCGCGGCGCCCAACTCGCGGGCGCGGCACTCGTCGGCGCCGACCTCCGCGGCAGCCTGTGGCCGCCGGCGGGACCGGCGACGCTCCACGGTTCCGACCTGCGCGGGGCGCGGGGGCTGACCCAGGCCGCGCTCGACGGCTTCGTCGGCAGCGCCGACACGCTCCTCCCCGACGCCCCGGCGCCCGACACCGGCCGGCCCTTCTTCGTCTGGCGCTGCTGGGAGACCCCGCCCGCCGGCTTCGACGCCATCGTCGCCGCGACCGCCGCCGCGGTGGCGCTCGGCGCCGACGCGCGCGCGGTCCGCGCCGACCTCCTCTGCCCCGGCGGCCGCCGCCCGACCGGCACCCCGCTCGCCGCGGACGCGCCCCGGCCCGCGGGCCATCCGCTCGGGCGGTGAGGGAGCTCCGCAAGAGGCCGCGCGGAGACGCGTCGACCTTGGTGAACCGAGGGTTGAGCTAGACGACGCTACCGGCGGCCTCGGGGTTCGTCCCCGTGGCGAAGGGCGGGGATCTTCCCGGATTTCGACCGTCGGCGAAATCCGGTCGCGTCCGCGGGGCGCGGCCACGCCCGGATTCATGGCGAGGGGAATGCTCGGCGCCCCTTCCCCTCCGCCGTGACCGGCTCCGGGGAACGGCCCGGCCGAAGCAGGGCTTCGGCCCGCCGGGCCGACGTCCTCGCGGGCGGAGCCCGGAGGGCACACTACACGACTCTCTCCGAAATGCGGTCGCCGTCCAGGACGGCATCCGCCGGTTCCCGGCTGACCTGCCTTCTTCTTGGTAAAAATACTCCCGCCGGAGGCACCTGCGC
>CAZEGY010000321.1:0-4167 GCA_964511815.1 uncultured Rhodovulum sp. | reverse complement strand
TGGGTGTTCCTCGCCGCCACCGCGTCGCCGATGCGGAAGAGCTGGTAGCCGCCCTCGGGGTTGCGCGCCACCGCCTGCGGGCGCCCGGCGACCAGCGCCTCGTAGTCGACCTCCCCGAGGTTGGCGGACCCGGGCCGGAGCTCGAAGTAGACGTCGTCGAGCGGCCGGGTGCCGTGGTTGACCACCACCTGGTCGACCCGCCGCTCGCGGCTGACCCCGCCGTAGTCGCTGCCGATCGCCGCGACGAGCTCGTTGCCGTCGCGGCGCACCGCGTCGAGCTTCCACGTCACCGTGAAGGTGACGTCGCGCTTCTGGAGCTCGCGCATCGCCGGGGTCAGCGACATCGCCATCACCTCGGGGGCGAAGCTGCGGTCGCGGGTCATGATCTCGACGGCGGCGCCGGTCGCGGCGATCCTCTCGGCGGCCTGGAGCCCGGCGTAGTCGCCGGCGTCGTCGTAGACCAGCACGTTCGAGCCCGGCCGGACGTCGCCGGAAAGCACGTCCCAGGCCGAGACGACGAGGTCGTTGCCCGCGTCGAGCACCTCGGTGTGCGGCAGGCCGCCGGTGGCGACGATCACCACGTCCGGCGCCTCGGCGCGCACCGTCTCCGCGTCGGCGTAGCTGTTGAAGCGGAAGACCACCCCGAGCCGGGTGCATTCGGCGAAGCGCCAGTCGACGAGCGAGATCATCTCGCTCCGCCGCGGCGTCTGCGCGGTCAGGCGCACCTGGCCGCCGGGATCGTCCGCCGCCTCGTGGACGATGACCTCGTGCCCGCGCTCGCCGGCCACCCGGGCGGCCTCGAGCCCCGCCGGGCCGGCGCCGACGACCACCACCCGCCGCCGGGTCGGCGCCTTGTCGATGGCGTGCGGCTGCTCGACCTCGCGCCCGGTCGAGGGGTTGTGCAGGCAGAGCGCCATGCCGCCCTGGTAGATGCGGTCGAGGCAGTAGTTCGCCCCGACGCAGGGGCGGATGCGGTCCTCCTCGCCGCGGAGGATCTTGGCGACGATGTGCGGGTCGGCCATGTGGGCGCGGGTCATGCCGACCATGTCGAGCTTGCCGCTGGCGATGGCGTAGCGGGCGGTGGCCACGTCCTGGATCTTCGCGGCGTGGAAGGTCGGGAAGTTCGTCGCCGCCCGCACCTCCCCGGCGAAGTCGAGGTGCGGCGCCGAGCGCATTCCCTGCACCGGGATGACGTCGGTCAGCCCGGCGTCGGTGTCGATGTGCCCCTTCACCACGTTGAGGAAGTCGACCATCCCGCAGTCCTTGAGGCGGCGCGAGATCTCGAGCCCGTCGGCCTTGGTGAGCCCGCCCGGCAGATCCTCGTCGCCGGTGTAGCGGACGCCGACGATGAACTCGTCGCCGACGCGGGCGCGGATCGCCCGGAGCGTGTCGAAGGTGAAGCGCAGGCGGTTGTCGAGGCTGCCGCCGTAGGGCGCGTCGAGCGCGTTGGTCAGCGGCGACCAGAACTGGTCCATCAGGTGGCCGTAGGCCTGCAGCTCGATGCCGTCGAGCCCGGCGTCGCGCATCCGCTCGGCGGCGTCGGCGTAGTCCTCGATGATCCGGGCGATGTCCCAGTCCTCGGCCTTCTTCGGAAAGGCCCGGTGCGCGGGCTCGCGCTCGTGGCCGGCGGAGACGACGGGCAGCCAGTCGGCCTTGTCCCAGCGGGTGCGGCGGCCGAGGTGGGTGAGCTGGATCATCACCGCGCAGCCGTGCTCGTGGCACTCG
Organism: uncultured Rhodovulum sp.; assembly: GCA_964511815.1. GTDB lineage: Bacteria > Pseudomonadota > Alphaproteobacteria > Rhodobacterales > Rhodobacteraceae > Amaricoccus. The sequence goes on along the minus strand of CAZEGY010000321.1, from coordinate 2,442 downwards.
TCGGCGAGCGCCCTCATCCAGCCGACGACCTCGTCCTTCCAGGCGAGGATGTTGTTGAACACCGGCGGGCTGTCGCGGGCGACCGAGGCCGAGCCCGCGGTCATCGTCATCGCGATCCCGGCCCGCGCCCGCTCGGCGTGGTAGGCGCGGTAGCGCTCCTTCGGCATCCCGTCCTCGGGATAGGCCGGCTCGTGGCTGGTGACGATCAGCCGGTTCTTCAGGGCGAGATGCTTGAGCTGGTACGGCTGGAGGAGGGGATCGCTCGACATTCGGATTTCGACTCCGCGCTGGCTGCCGGCGAGGAGGCCAGAAATGTTCACTCGTGTCAAGTCTCCGGTCACCCGTGTCCATTCTTCTTGCCGCCCGCCGCCGCCGCCGGTATCGTCCGCGGCATGGAGAGCGCGGGCGAGACGGAGAGCGCGGGCGAGAGCGGCAAGACCACCGGCTGGCGCGGCTCGCGCGAGGTCTGGCTCGCCGCGGCGCGCGCGGCCCTCGTCGAGGGCGGCGTCGACGCGGTGAAGATCCAGCCGCTCGCCGCCCGGCTCGGCATCGCGCGCACGAGCTTCTACTGGTTCTTCCGCGACCGCGGCGCGCTCCTCGACGCGCTCCTCGACGACTGGGAGGCGCGCAACACCGGCGCCTTCGTCGCCGCCTGCGCCGCCTACGCCGCGACGATCACCGAGGCGGTGCTCGCCCTCATCGCCGTCTTCCAGGACGAGGCGGCGTTCGAGCCCCGGCTCGACCTCGCCGTCCGCGGCTGGGCGCACCGCTCCGAGGCGGTCGCCGCCCGGGTCAACGCCGCCGACGACCGCCGCCTCGCCGCGATCCGGGCGATGTTCGAGCGCTTCGGCTACGCTCCCGACGACGCCGACGTCCGCGCCCGCACCGTCTATCTCGTCCAGATCGGCTACATCGCCCTCCAGGTCGAGGAGCCCCTCGCCGTCCGCCTCTCCCGCGTCGCCCGCTACGTCGAGATCTACGCCGGCCGCGCCCCGACCGCCGCCGAGATGGCCCGCTACTGCGCCGGCCTGACGCTCCCGCCGGGCGAGGTCGCGCCCGGTTGACCCCTTCGGCACCGGGGTGCGGGCAGGTGCATGCGATGTGCATGGAATGTACATGACTTGTACGTGGCGATTTCGCCGCTAACCTCGTCCCATGCCCGACCCGTCCGACCCTCCCGCCGCCATCCTCGAGACCGCGCTCTACGCCGCCGACCTCGACGCCGCCGAGGCGTTCTACGGCGGCGTCCTCGGCCTCGCGCGGCTCGCCCGCGCCGGCGAGCGCCACGTCTTCTTCCGCCTCGCCGGCGCCGTCCTCCTCGTCTTCAACCCCGCCGAGACCGTCCACCCGCCCGCGCCCGGCGCCCTGCCGGTGCCACCCCACGGCGCCACCGGGCCGGGCCACGTCGCCTTCGCCGCCACCGCCGCCGAGCTCGACCGCTGGCGCGCCCGCCTCGAGGCGGCCGGCGTCGCCATCGAGGCCGACTTCCGCTGGCCCGGCCGCGACGGCGCCGAGGGCGCGCGCTCGATCTACGTCCGCGACCCCGCCGGCAACTCCGTCGAGTTCGCCGAGCCGCGCCTGTGGGATTTCTGACAGCGTTTCCAATCCCTTGTTCCGGCGCTCCGCGCCGCGGACATAGTAACTGACCGGTTGACAGAACCCGGCCCTCCCCGCATGATCCGAGGGTGACGAGGAGCGGAGGAACGCGCCCGTCGCGACGTCTTCAGGGAGGAGACAAGGCCCCATGAAAACCATCCACGGACTGACTGCGCTCGCCGTCCTGTTCGGCTCGGCCGCCTGGGCCGGCCCCGAGGTCGTCAGCGGCCCCGGTGCCGACCCCGAGTGCTTCGTGCCCTGGAACGCCGAGACGGCGTACTTCCAGTGGCCGGCGAAGGAGGGCCCCTACCGCATCGCCCTCGTCAACGGCTTCGTCGGCAACACCTGGCGCATCCAGATGATCAAGATGGCCAAGGCCTTCGCCGAGGATCCCTCGGTCAAGGACAGGATCGCCGAGTTCAAGGTCGTCTCCACCGGCACCGACGCCCCGGCCCAGCTCGGCGCCATCGAGGACTTCATCAACCAGGGCTTCGACGCCATCATCACCATCGCCGTCTCCCCGGACGGCTTCGACCGGGTGATCCGCCTCGCCGACAAGAACGACGTCGTGCTCGTGCCCTTCGACAACGTCCTCGACACCGACAAGGTCATGCAGGTCAACGAGGACCAGCTCGAGATGGGCCGCTCCTACGCCCGCTTCATCGTCGACACGCTGAAGGCGGAGGGCAAGACCGGCGGCAAGCTGCTCGAGGTCCGCGGCGTCCCCGGCAACTCGGTCGACCGCGACCGCTCGATCGGCATCCACGAGGTCCTCGACGCCGACGGCGGCGACTGGAACGTCGTCCAGGTCGTCGGCAACTGGGACGACGGCACCGCCCAGAAGGT
>CAZEGY010000320.1:1181-4204 GCA_964511815.1 uncultured Rhodovulum sp. | reverse complement strand
AGCTCAACCCCCTGGAAAGGTGCGGGTGGGCGCGCGCGGGCGGTCTACCCCAGCGCCTCGCCGAGCCGCGCGAAGCTCTCCGCCACGCCGTCCGAGCGTTCGGTGAAGAAGGCGTCGAGCTTCGGCCACACGCCGATCGCCTCGTCGATCGCCGGATCGCTTCCCGGGGCGTAGAGCCCGGTCTGGATCATCAGCGCCGCGTTCTCGTAGGTGGTCAGCACCCGCCGCAGGCGGGCGAGCAGTGCGTTCTCGGCCGCGGTCGCGATGCCGGGCAGGCTCCGCGACACGCTCCGCCGCACGTCGACCGCCGGGAAGCGGCCGCGCTCGGCGATGCCGCGGTCGAGGACGACGTGGCCGTCGAGCACGCCGCGGGTGATGTCGGCGATCGGCTCATCCATGTCCGAGGCGGCGACGAGCACGCTGAAGACACCGGTGATGTCGCCCTTGCCGAACGGCCCGGGCCCGGCGCGCTCGCAGAGCGCCGCGATCAGGTTCGCCACCGACGGCGGAAACCCCCGGAGCGACGGCGCCTCCCCGGCGGTGAGCGCGATCTCGCGGTGGGCCTCGGCAAAGCGGGTGAGCGAGTCGATGAGGAGCAGGACGTGCCGCCCGTGGTCGCGGAAGACCTCGGCGACCGCCATCGCCATCCACGCCGCCCGCCGCTTGATGAGCGGGGCCTGGTCCGAGGTCGCGGCGATGACGACGGCGCGCCGCATCCCCTCCGGCCCGAGGACGTTGTCGACGAAGTCGCGGAGCTCGCGCCCGCGCTCGCCGATCAGCGCGTAGACGACGATCTCGGCCTCGATGCCGCGGGCGAGGTCGGCGAGGAGCGAGGACTTGCCGACGCCGGAGCCGGCGAAGACCCCGACCCGCTGCCCGCGCGCCAGCGGCAGCACGGTGTCGAAGGTCGCGAGCCCGGTGGCGAGCCGCGCGCCGAGCCCCTTGCGCGCCGCCGGCGGCGGCGGCGCCCGGCGCAGGATCGCGCTCGCCGCGCCGGGGGTCAGCGGCCGCCCGTCGAGGGGCTGACCGAAGGCGTCGACGATGCGCCCGACCCAGGTCTCCGCCGGATGCACCCCCGCCGGCCCGAGCAGCGTCGCGGCGTCGCCGACCGCGACGCCGTCGACGGGCGCGTAGGTCATCGCCCGCACCAGCGCCTCCGAGACCCCGACGACCTCGCCGCCGAGCTCGCCGCGGAGTTCGCCGCCGAGTTCGCTGCCGAGTTCTCCCCGGGGCAGCGGCGCCGCCCGCCCGCCGAGGCCGATCGCCACCTGGTCGCCGATCCGCGCGTGGTTGGAGAGCCCGGCGATCTCGAGCGCCGCGGTGCCGACCGCGGTCACCCGCCCGACCCGGCGGCCGTTCCTCACCCGCGCGAGCTCGGCGGCGAGCGCCTCGAAGTCGGTGAGCATGGCGAAACCCTTCCCGCGGCCGCGAAGCGATTACCCTTTGTCAACCATCGCCGGGTTAAGCCCGCGTTGACGACCCCGCGGAGAACCCGGTCCCGATGGATATCAACGTCCTCTCGCTCGCGAGCGCCCTCGCCGCCCACGCCTCGGCGCGGCAGCGGCTGATCGCCGAGAACGTCGCCAACGCCGACACCCCGGGCTACCGCGCCCGCGACGTCGCCGACTTCGCCGCCACCCTCGACGGCGCGCCCGCCTTCCGGGCGCGGACGACGCGGCCCGGCCACGTCGCCTTCGGCGCCGACCCCCGCGGCTTCGAGCCGCGCGAGCGGGCGGTGACCGGGGCCGAGACGCCGAACGGCAACTCGGTGTCGCTCGAGGACCAGATGATGCGCGCGGCAGCGGTGCGGCAGGAGCACGAGATGGCGCTCGGCGTCTACGCCAAGTCGCTCGAGATCCTGCGCACCGCGGTCACCCGGCGCTGAGGGAGGGAGACGATGGACGAGATCACCCGGACGATGGCGGCCTCGGCGAGCGGCATGGCGGCGCAGGCGACGCGCCTCCGCCTGAGCTCCGAGAACATCGCCAACGTCGACACCCCGGGCTACCACCGCAAGACGGTGTCGTTCGAGACCGCCTTCGCCGCCCCCGGCGACGCGCGCGCGGTGCGCACCGGGCCCGTCCGCCTCGACCGGGGCGAGCTCGAGCGCGTCTACGACCCGACCCATCCGCTCGCCGGGCCGGACGGCGCCTATCTCGGCTCCAACGTCGATCTGATCGTCGAGATCGCCGACGCGCGCGAGGCGAACCGCTCCTACGAGGCGAACCTCCGCCTCTTCGACCAGGCCCGCCAGATGGCGAGCTCGCTTCTCGATCTCCTCCGCCGCTAAGGACCACGCCCGAGATGGACATCAAGGCCACCCTCGCCTCGCAGATCTACGACCAGGTCCGCGCCGCGGTCCGCCCCGAGCCCCAGGCCGATCCGGTCCGCCCCCCGGGCGAGGCCTTCCGGGTCGCGGCCAGCGACTTCATGGAAACCCTGCGCCGGAGCGAGGAGACGGTGACGGCGGGCCTCGCCGGCCGCGCCGACCCGCAGGCGGTGGTCGAGGCCCTCGCCGCGACCGAGCTCGCCGTGCAGACCGCGGTCGCGGTCCGCGACAAGGTCGTCGAGGCCTACCAGGAAATCCTGCGGATGCCGGTGTGATCGCCGCGGCCGTCCGCCGGGGACGGGGAGCGCCGGCGGATGGTTAACTGGTTAACCGCGGAGCGCCCTCGGGCATGGATGCCACCGGGCGGTGGCGGCGGAAAGCCCCGCGCCCGCAAGCGGTCAACGGGAGCCGCCGTCCGGTCGGGGGCGATGGCGCGATGACCGAGGCCGTCGTTCTCGACATCCTCCGCCAGGCACTGTGGACCGCGCTCGTCGTCGCGACGCCGATCCTCGCCGTCGCCCTCGTCGTCGGCCTCGCCATCGGTCTCCTCCAGGCGCTGACCTCGATCCAGGAGATGACGCTGACCTTCGTCCCGAAGCTCGGCGCCATCCTCGCGGTGTTCTGGATCACCATGAGCTTCTCCGGCCACACTCTGGTGCGTTTCTACCAGACCCAGATCATCCCGATGGTGATC
>CAZEGY010000320.1:0-1081 GCA_964511815.1 uncultured Rhodovulum sp. | reverse complement strand
GGGGTCCGGCTCAGGATTGTCTACGGAGCGTTGGAATGGAGAAGGTTCCACTGACCGCGAAGGGATTCGCCAAGCTCGACGCCGAGCTCAGGAAGCTGAAGTCGGTCGAGCGCCCGCAGGTGATCGCCGCCATCGCCGAGGCGCGCGAGCACGGCGACCTGAGCGAGAATGCCGAGTACCATGCCGCGCGCGAGCGCCAGAGCTTCATCGAGGGCCGCATCCGCGAGCTCGAGGGCGTCATCGGCCGCTCCGAGGTCATCGACGCGAGCCGGCTCTCCGGGGCGATCAAGTTCGGCGCCACGGTCGTCCTCGTCGACGAGGACACCGACGAGGAGAAGACCTACCAGATCGTCGGCGAGCAGGAGGCCTCGATCGAGCACGGGCTTCTCAACCTCAAGTCACCCCTCGCCCGCGCCCTCATCGGCAAGGAGCCCGGCGACAGCGTCGAGGTGAAGACCCCCGGGGGCGTGCGCTCCTACGAGATCCGCGCGGTCAGCTTCGTATGACCCCCGGGCGGCCGGCGTGAGCAGCGAGCCGGCGGGCGCCGGGTCCGGCCGCTTCGGCGGCCGCCTCGCCGGCCTGCCCGGCATCCAGCGCCTGGCGCTCGCCGCCAGCGTCGTCTGGGCCGTGGTCGTTCTCGCCTACGCCATCGGCTTCTGGAGCGTCGCCGCCGGCGGGCAGGGGCGCGGGACGCTGTTTCTCGACGCGCTCTTCCTCTTGGTGACGCTGACCGTGCCGGTCGTTCTCGTCTGGCTCGCGGCGTGGCTGGCGGCCGAGCTCGCCCGCCAGCGCGAGCTCACCGCCGCGCTCGCCGGGGTCGCCGGGCCGCTGCTCGAGAGCCTCGCCGCCACCCGCGCCGAGCTCGAGCGCCACGCGCCGGGCGAGGGGGCGAGCTCGCCCGACGCGATCCGGCGTGCGGTGGAGACCGCGGTGTCCGGCCTCGTCCGTCCCTCCGACCTCGCCGGGCCGCTCGACCGGCTCGCCGCCGGCCAGTCGCGCATCCAGCTCGTCGTCGACCGCATCGCCGCGCCGCAGCCGAAGCGGTCCCGCGACAAGGCGCCGCCGCCCGAGCCCGAGCCCG
>CAZEGY010000319.1:0-4207 GCA_964511815.1 uncultured Rhodovulum sp. | reverse complement strand
CCTACGAGCTCACCGTCGAGACCGAGGGCTGGGAGGAGCGCAAGGACGGCTCGGTGAAGATCGACCAGATCGTCTACGTCGCCCGCGACGGCCACAAGGGCATCGCCCTCGGCCCCAAGGGCGCGACGATCAAGGCCGTCGGCCAGGCCGCGCGCGCCGAGCTCGAGGACTTCCTCGGCCGCGACGTCCACCTCTTCCTGACCGTCAAGGTCCGCCCCAACTGGCTCGAGGAGCGCGAGCGCTACGGCGAGATGGGCCTCGACTTCTCCGACGGCGACGGATGAGCGCCCGCCTCACCGCCGAGTTCTGGGTCCGCGCCTACCTCGCGCGCCTGCGCCTCGCCGACATCCCGGCCTTCGTCACCGCCCGCGGCGACGCCACCGCCGGCGCCGTCGTCGTCAAGCTCGACACCCTCGACGGCCGCGCCCGCGCCTTCGCCCGCAGCTACGACGCCGCCGGCGCCCGGGTGTGGACCGAGATCGCCGACGGCCCCGATCCCGAGGTCGAGGCCGCCCTCGCCCGCCAGCGCCGCTTCGACCCCGACCTCTGGATCGTCGCCGTCGAGGACCGCGCCGGGCGCACCCTCCTCGACGAGCCCGGCCTCGCCGACTAGGCTCCCGCCCATGCCCCCGCCGCCCCGCTCCGCGCGCCCCCCTTCGGTTCTCGTACGGGCGGAAACCCTGTCGGGCAGTCGCAGGGGCCCGGCAACGGCGGGGAGAAAGACGACCCGGCGGGCGAATGCCCGCCGCCTTCGGAGGGAGGCGGCAAAGGCGGCCGACCGCCAAGCGCCGGGCGAGCGGGGGCCTTCGGCCCCCCGAGCCCGGCGCTCCGCGCGGTCGGCCCTGCCGACCGCGGGCGCCGTCCGAGCGGGGGGCGCGCCCGCGCGCCTCCCCGAGGACGGCGCCCCCCCCGGCCGGAGCTGAGCGCATGGACTGGCGCGACGAGGGCATCCTGCTCGCCGCCCGCCGCCACGGCGAGAGCGCGGCGATCGTCGAGGTCTTCACCGCCCTCCACGGCCGCCACGCCGGCGTCGTCCGCGGCGGCGGCAGCCGGCGCATGGCGCCGGTCCTCCAGCCCGGCACCCGCCTCGCCGTCGAGTGGTCGGCCCGGCTCGAGGAGCACCTCGGCAGCTTCCGCGTCGATCCGCTGCCCTCCCGCACCCCCGGGGCGCTCGGCGCGATCATGGCCGACCCCGCCGCCCTCGCCGCGCTGACCGCCCTCACCGCCCTCGTCGCCGCCACCCTCCCCGAGCGCGACGCCCATCCCGACCTCTACGCCCGCACCGGCGCCGTCCTCGACGCCCTCGCCAGCGATCGCGACTGGCCGGCGCGCTACGCCGCCTGGGAGCTCGCCCTCCTCGCCGAGCTCGGCTTCGGCCTCGACCTCGCCGCCTGCGCCCTGACCGGGGCGACCGAGGACCTCGCCTGGGTCTCGCCGCGCAGCGGCCGCGCCGTCTCCCGCGCCGCCGGAACCCCGTGGGCCGGGCGGCTCCTCGCCCTCCCCGCCTTCCTCCGCGGCGACGGCGCCCCGGCCGGGCCGGACGACGTCGCCGCCGCCCTCGCCCTCTCCGGCCACTTCCTCGACGCCCGCGTCGCCCCCGGCCTGCCGCGCGGCGTCCTGCCCCCGGCCCGCGCCCGCGCCGTCGCCGCGATCCTGCGCTACCGCCGCAGCCCGTCCCACGAGTAGAGCGCGAGCCCGCACCAGATCAGCGGGAAGGCGATGGCGTGCCACACGGTGAACGGCTCGCCGAAGGCGACGACGGCGATGGCGAACTGCAGCGTCGGGTTCAGGTACTGGATGAGGCCGAGCGTCCCGTAGGCGATCCGCCGCGCCGCGTAGGAGAAGAGCACGAGCGGCACGCCGGTGAGCGGCCCGGCGCAGGCGAGAAGCGCGCTCGTCCCGAGGTCGCGCCCGAAGATCCCGCCCTGCCGCCCGTCCATGTCGGTCCACGCGCCGGCGTGGACGCCCCACAGGAAGACGAGCGCCAGCGGCACGAGGAGCAGGGTCTCGATGAACACGCTCACCACCGGCCCGAGGCTCACCTGCCCCTTGACCAGCCCGTAGGCGCCGAAGCTCGACGCGAGGATCAGCGCCGTCCACGGCGGCGCGCCGAGCCCGATCCCGAGCACGAGCACCGCCGTCGCCGCGAACCCGATCGCGACGCCCTGCACCCGGCTGAACCGCTCCCCGAGGACGAGATAGCCGAGGGCGACGGCGACCAGCGGGAAGACGTAGTAGCCGAGGCTCGCCTCCAGCGCGTGCCCGACCTGGACCGCGTGGATGAAGACGAGCCAGTTGACCGCGATCGTCACGGCGCTGAGCGCGAGGACGCGCCAGGCGCGCGGCCGGGCGAGCAGCGCCCGCACCTCGCCGGCGCGCCCCTGGGCGACGAGAACGAGGCCGAAGAAGACCACCGACCACACCGTGCGGTGGCTCAGCATCTCCAGCGGCGGGACCTCGGCGAGCGCCTTGTAGTAGAGGCTCGACACGCCCCAGATCGCCGACGCCGCGATGATGGCGAGGACGCCCTTCCGTGCCTCCGTCATGGTCGTCCTACCCGTTGCAGGGGCGGGGACCTTGGTCGAGACTGGCGGCGGCGGCAAGGGAGGTCGACGCATGGCCCGCGAGGGCGGCTACGAGGGCGGCTGCGACTGCCGCAAGGTGCGGTACCGGCTCGAGAGCCGTCCGCTCTTCGTCCACTGCTGCCACTGCCGCTGGTGCCAGCGCGAGACCGGCTCGGCCTTCGTCCTCAACGCCCTGATCGAGGCCGACCGCGTCATCCTCCTCGCCGCCGCACCCGAGGACGTCCCGACCCCGAGCGCCAGCGGCCGCGGCCAGCGCATCGCCCGCTGTCCGACGTGCCGGATCGCGCTGTGGAGCGTCTATTCCGGCGCCGGCCCGCGCTTCCGCTTCGTCCGCGTCGGCACCCTCGACGACCCCGACGCCTTCCCGCCCGACATCCACATCTTCACCGCCTCGAAACAGCCGTGGGTGATCCTGCCCGCGGGCGTGCCGGCCGTTCCCGACTACTACGACCGCGACGTCCACTGGCCGGCCGACAGCCTCGCCCGCCGCCGGGCCGCCCTCGACCGGCGCGAGACCTGAAGGCTCCTATCCGGCGTGAACGAGCACGTTGACCAGCGTCCCCGCCGGATCGCGCAGGAAGAAGCGCCGCACGCCCCAGGGCTCGTCCGCCGGTCCGTAGACGATGGCGCAGCCTGCCGCGACCGCCTTGGCGTGGACGGCGTCGAGGTCGTCGACCTCGATCGACAGCGCCGGCACCGGCGTCCCCGAGCCGCCCTCGCGCGCGATGCCGAGCTGGGTCCGCGCGGTCTCGCCCGAGGCGAGCGTCACGATCCAGCCGTGGTCCATCACCGCCTCGAGCCCGAAGACCTCGGCATAGAACCTCCGCACCGCCGCGACGTCCTCGGTCGCGACATTGGCGACGATGCGCCGGACGGTCACTCCGCCGCCACCCGCTGCCCCGCGAGGATCGAGGCGAGGTAGTGCCCGGTGTGGCTCCCCGGCGCCCGGGCGATCTCCTCGGGCGTGCCGGTGGCGACGATGGTGCCGCCGCCGTCGCCGCCCTCCGGGCCGATGTCGATGATGTGGTCGGCGGTCTTGATGACGTCGAGGTTGTGCTCGATCACCACCACGGTGTTGCCCTGCTCGACGAGCTCGTGCAGCACCTCGAGCAGCTTCTTGGTGTCCTCGAAGTGCAGCCCGGTCGTCGGCTCGTCGAGGATGTAGAGCGTCCGCCCGGTCGAGCGCCGGCTGAGCTCCTTCGACAACTTCACCCGCTGCGCCTCGCCCCCCGACAGCGTCGTCGCCTGCTGGCCGACCTTGATGTAGCCCAAGCCCACCCGCATCAGCGTCGTCATCTTCTCGCGGATCGCCGGCACCGCGGCGAAGAACGTCTCGGCATCCTCGACCGTCATGTCGAGAACGTCGGCTATGCTCTTGCCCTTGAACAGGACTTCCAGAGTCTCACGGTTGTAGCGCTTGCCCTTGCAGGTCTCGCAGGTGACATAGACGTCGGGCAGGAAGTGCATCTCGATCTTGATGACCCCGTCGCCCTGGCAGGCCTCGCAGCGGCCGCCCTTGACGTTGAAGCTGAAGCGGCCGGGCTTGTAGCCGCGGGCCTTGCTCTCCGGCAGGCCGGCGAACCAGTCGCGGATCGGGCCGAAGGCGCCGGTGTAGGTGGCCG
>CAZEGY010000318.1:0-4209 GCA_964511815.1 uncultured Rhodovulum sp. | reverse complement strand
CGTGGCGCGCCGGTCAGACCGGCGCGGGCGGGGCGGCCTCGGGGTCGAAGGCACGGACGATCGCGCGGAGCTCGGGCTCGGCGATGCGCATCGCCGCCTTGTCGGGCGAGAACCAGCGGGCGCGGCGCTGGCCGGTCTCGGGGTACTTGGTCAGCATCTCGCGGACCTCGAGCGGGAACACCTTGACCACGCAGAGCACCGAGCGCCCGGGGGCGAGGCCCTTCAGGTAGGTATAGAGCCCGACGCTCCGGTCGGAGATGGTGCCGCGCACGCCGGCCTCCTCGTAGGCCTCGCGCGCGGCGGCCTCGGGATCGGTGCGGTTGTGCATCTGCCAGCCCTTGGGGATCACCCACCGGCCGCTGTCGCGGCTGGTGATGAGCAGGACCCGCACGCCCTTCCGCGACCGGCGCCAGCACAGCGCCGCCACCTGGAGGCGCGGGTGTTGAAGGCCGGTCCCGAACGAACCCGGGACGCGCGGTAGCTTCGTCGTCTTGACCATCGACTCGTCCGCCGGGCTCCTCTCGGCATGGGCGCCGGGCATTCCGGACAGGATGATATCAGCGGTCCGCACTCTCCGGTCTCCCGTGGCGAGGGTCAAGGTCGGCGCCGGCGGCCGGGCGAGGCACGCGAGCACGAACCATCGACCCTCGCAGGGTCCGGTTACGGTTTTGCGACGGCGCGTACCGTCGGTCGCGGCCGGTCGCGTGCGGTTCAGCTCGTGCGGCGCGACGACCACGGCAGCGGCGCCACCGGGATGCCGTCCTCGAGCAGCGCCCGGGCCTCGGCGGGGCGGGCCTCGCCGATGATCGGGCGCGCGCGGGCGCTGCCGTCGTGGATGCGGCGCGCCTCGGTCGCGAAGCCGCGGCCGACGTCCTCGGCCTCGGCCTCGACCCGGCGGCGGAGCTCGGCGAGCGCCTTCTCGGCCGGCGAGGCCGGGGCCGAGAGGTCGGGGACGGGCTCGCGGGCGGCGGCGCCGGGCGAGGTCGCGATCGCCGGCGCCATCAGGTCCTTCTCGACCGCGGTGCTGCCGCAGACCGCACAGCTGACGAGACCGGCGTCGGTCAGGCGGGCGAAGTCCGCGCCCGACCCGAACCAGGAGTCGAACTGGTGCGCCTTGTCACAGCGCAGCGAGAAGCGGATCATCCGGCGGGCCTCGTCATCGTGGTGTTACGCGAGACATATAGTGTGGGAGCGTGAAGACGGAACTCCCTTCTGCGTTGGGCGGCATGCTGCTAGACAGCCCCGAGATGGACCGCAAGCCCGCCCACAGGCTGACCGTGACCGGCCTGACGGCGCTCGCCGCCGGCCTCGTCGCCGCGGCGGTGTCGATCCTCGCCGTGTCGCCGTTCGCCGCCTTCGCCGGCGGCGCGATCCTCGCGTTCTTCGCGCGCGCGGCCCTCGGCGCCCGGCGCGCCGGCGAGACCGCGCCGGTCGCGGCTGCCGGGGAGCCCGCCCCGGCGCCGACGGTGCCGGCTCCCGCCGCGGCCACCGCGCCCGGCGCGATGCCGACCGCCTTCGGCCGCGCGCTGATCGAGAAGCTGCCGACGCCGCTTCTCGTCGTCACCCGCACCGGCCGCATTCCCTACGCCAACCCCGCGGCCCGCGCGGCGATGCCCCACCTCCAGCCCGGCGCGCACTTCGCCAGCGTGATCCGGGCGCCCGCCTTCGTCGAGGCGATGGGGGCGACGCTCGCCGACGGCGCCGAGCGCTGGGTGCGCTTCGCCACCCACCAGGGGCGCGAGCGCTTCTTCGAGGCCCGCGTCGGGATGCTGCCGCCCGACGGCGCCTTCGGCGCCGAGGCGCTCGCCATCGTCCAGGTCGAGGACCGCACCGAGATGCTGCGCAGCGAGCAGCTGCGCTCGGACTTCATCGCCAACGCCAGCCACGAGCTCCGCACCCCGCTCGCCTCGGTGATCGGCTACATCGAGACCTTGCAGAACCACGCCCGCAACGATCCCGAGGCGCGCGAGCGCTTCCTCGCGATCATGGCGCGGGAGGCGGGGCGGATGCAGCGGCTCGTCGACGACCTGATGTCGCTCAGCCGCATCGAGATGACCGAGCACCTCCGGCCGGCGGAGGAGGTGTCGCTCTACCAGATCGCCTCGGAGAGCGCCGCGGCGCTGTTGCCGGTCGCGGCCGGGCAGGAGGTGCGGCTCGAGATCGGGGTGCCGTCGGCCGGCGCCCGCGTCGCCGGCGACCGCGACCAGCTCGCCCAGGTGTTCACCAACCTCATCGACAACGCGATGAAGTACGGGGGCAAGGGCGCGACGGTGCGCGTCGTCGCCGCGGCGCCGAGCAAGGCCAACCCCAACCGCCACGGCATCGTCGTCTCCGACGACGGCCCCGGCATCCCGCGCGAGCACGTCCACCGCCTGACCGAGCGGTTCTACCGGGTCAACGCCAGCTCGAGCCGCAGCAAGGGCGGGACCGGGCTCGGCCTCGCCATCGTCAAGCACATCGTCAACCGCCACGAGGGCCGGCTCGAGATCGCCTCGACGCTCGGCAGGGGCAGCGCCTTCACCGTCTGGCTGCCGCGGAGCGGTGCGGTCGCCGAGGATGCGGCGGAGGGTGCGGCGGAGGGTCCGGCCGAGGGTCGGGCGGTCACGGTTCTGCCGGGAGCCGCCGACGGCGGCGGTGGCGAGGGCGCCGATCGTCGTTCCGCCTGAATGGCTTGCATCGTCACGAAACCGTAGCAAAACTGTCACGAAGCCGGCGCGCTCTTTCCGTACGGTCCGCGAGGCGCCGGCGTCGTGTGGCAGGCGGGCGTGCAGGAGCGGTTTTCGAATGGCGCATATCGTGTCGGCCTTCGACGAGGATCTCGTCCAGGTCCAGGCCCGGATCTCGGAGATGGGCGGGATCTGCGAGGAGCTGCTCGCCAAGGCGTTGCAGTCGGTGCAGGACCGCGACCCGGCCCTCGCCCGCGAGGTGATCGAGCGCGACCGCGTGCTCGACGGCATGGAGATGGCGCTCGAGGAGTCGGTGGTCAAGATCATCGCGCTGCGCCAGCCGGTCGCCGCCGACCTGCGGGTGCTGATCGCGGCGATGAAGATCTCCTCGACGCTCGAGCGCATCGGCGATCTCGCCAAGAACATCGCCAAGCGGGCGATCCCGCTGTCGTCGGCGCGGCCGGTGAAGCTCACCACCTCGATCGTGCGCATGGGGAAGCAGACGCTGACCCAGCTTTCCGACGTGCTGAACGCCCACGCCTCGCGCGACGTGGATCTGGCGGTGCAGATCTGGAACCAGGACTACGAGATCGACGAGCTCTACAACGCGATCTTCCGCGAGGTCGTCACCTACATGATGGAGGACAGCCGGCTGATCGGCGTCGGGTCGCAGCTGATGTTCATCGCCAAGAACCTCGAGCGCATCGGCGACCATTCGACCCACGTCTCCGAGATGGTCTACTACATCGTCACCGGCGAGAGCCTCGGCGACGACCGGCCCAAGGGCGAGCCCACGGGCATCGACTTCGTACAGGAATAGCGACGGGAAGCCCGGATGTCGGCCAAGGTGCTCGTGATCGAGGACGAGGAGGCGATCAGCCAGCTCCTCGCCTACAACCTCCAGAAGGAAGGCTTCACCGTCGCGACCTCGGCGGACGGCGACGAGGCGCTGATCGCCCTCGACGAGGAGAAGCCCGACATCGTGCTCCTCGACTGGATGCTGCCGAACGTCTCGGGGATCGAGCTCTGCCGCCAGATGCGGGCGCGGCCCGGCACCCGCGACGTGCCGGTCATCATGCTGACCGCGCGCGGCGAGGAGGAGGACCGGGTGCGCGGCCTCGACGTCGGCGCCGACGACTACGTGACCAAGCCGTTCTCGATGACCGAGCTCGTCGCGCGGATGCGGGCCGTGCTGCGGCGGGCGGCGCCGGCGCTCGCGGGCGACGTGGCGCGCTTCGCCGACCTCTCGCTCGACCGCCAGCAGTTCCGGGTGAGGCGCGGCAGCCGCGACATCCACCTCGGGCCGACCGAGTTCCGCCTGCTCGACACGCTGATGCAGCGCCCGGGCCGGGTGTTCAGCCGCGAGCAGCTCCTCGACCGGGTGTGGGGGCAGGACGTCTACGTCGAGATCCGCACCGTCGACGTCCACATCGGCCGGCTGCGCAAGGCGCTGAACCGCCGCGGCGACAACGACCCGATCCGCACGGTGCGCTCCTCGGGCTACGCCCTCGACGAGACCTACGCCGGCTGAGAGGGCGTGCGC
>CAZEGY010000317.1:0-4211 GCA_964511815.1 uncultured Rhodovulum sp. | reverse complement strand
CCCCCGAGTGTCGTGTAGCTTGCCCTCCGTTCATCGCCCCTGGCGTGCGACGGCAGGCCGCGTGGCGGCCGCTGCGGGCGCGCCCTGCCCTGCACACGCCCGCGCTCCGCCCTTGAAAGGCCACCGGCCGCTGGATAGCGTCGGAGGCGACAGGGACAGAGGTACATCATGCGAGGCAGGCTAACGCTGCCCGAACTGGAGCAGGCGGTCGCCGAGGGCTCCATCGACACCGTCGTCGTCGCCCAGACCGACATGCAGGGCCGGCTGATGGGCAAGCGCTTCCAGGCGGAGTTCTTCCTCGCCAGCGGCCACCGAGAGACCCACGGCTGCAACTACCTGCTCGCCACCGACTACGAGATGGAGACGGTGCCGGGGTTCGCGGCGACGAGCTGGGCGGCGGGCTACGGCGACTACGTGATGCGGCCCGACCTCGCGACGCTGAGGGTGACGCCGTGGCTCGAGGGCACCGCCCTCGTCCTCTGCGACGTGCTCGACCACCACGGCGACGCCGAGGTGGCGCACTCGCCGCGGGCGGTGCTGAAGCGCCAGATCGCCCGGCTCGCCGCCAAGGGGCTGACGCCGATGATGGCGTCGGAGCTCGAGTTCTTCCTGTTCACCGACAGCTACGCCGAGGTCCACGCCGGCGGCTACCGCGGCCTGAACCCGGTCAGCGCCTACAACGAGGACTACCACGTCTTCCAGACCACCAAGGAAGAGGCGGTGATGCGGGCGATCCGCGTCGGGCTGACCGGCGCCGGCATCCCGGTGGAGTCCTCCAAGGGCGAGGCGAGCGCCGGGCAGGAGGAGATCAACGTCAGCTACGCCGACGCGCTCTCGGCCGCCGACGCCCACGTCGTCACCAAGAACGCGGTGAAGGAGATCGCCTGGGCGAAGGGCAGGTCGGTCACCTTCATGGCCAAGTACGCGGAAGCGGCCGCGGGGTCGTCGTGCCACATCCACCAGTCGCTCCGCCGCGACGACGGCGGCGCCGCCTTCCACGACGCGGGCGAGGCGCACGGCATGTCGGGGATGATGCGGAGCTATCTCGCCGGGCTCATCGCCCATGCCGCCGAGACGACGGTTTTCCTCGCGCCGAACGTCAACAGCTACAAGCGCTTCGTCGCCGGCACCTTCGCGCCGACGAAGACGGTGTGGTCGACCGACAACCGCACCGCGGGCTTCCGCCTGTGCGGGACCGACTCGAAGGCGGTGCGGGTCGAGTGCCGGATCGGGGGCGCCGACCTCAACCCCTACCTCGCCTTCGCCGCCCAGATCGCGGCGGGGCTGGCCGGGATCGAGGCCGGGCTCGAGCTCGGGCCGGAGTTCACCGGCGACGCCTATGCCGGCGGCGCGCTCCCCGAGATCCCGACGACGCTGCGCGACGCGACGGTGGCGCTCGAGCGGTCGGAGATGCTGCGTGCCGCGTTCGGCGACGCGGTCGTCGAGCACTACGTCCACGCCGCGCGCTGGGAGCAGACCGCCTACGACCGGGCGGTCACCGACTGGGAGCTCGCCCGCGGCTTCGAGCGGTCGTGAGCGGGGCGCGGATTTCGCAGGAGTGACCACCATGAGCGGCACCATCCGCTGCATCTCGCCGATCGACGGCAGCGTCTACGTCGAGCGGCCGGCCGAGGCGATCGACAGCGTCCGCGCCAGGCTCGCGCGGGCGCGGACGGCGCAGAAGGACTGGGCGGCGGTGCCGCTCGACGCGCGGATCGCGCAGGTCGCCGAGGGGGTGGCGCGGCTCGACCGGGTGAACGCCGACCTCGTCACCGAGCTCGCCTGGCAGATGGGCCGGCCGGTGCGCTACGGCGGCGAGATGGGGGGCGTGCGCGAGCGCGCGGCCTACATGGCCGGGATCGCCGAGCGGGCATTGGCGCCGGAGGTGATCGAGGACAGCGACCGCTTCCGCCGCGTCCTCGCCCGCGAGCCGCTCGGGGTCGTGCTCGTCATCGCGCCGTGGAACTATCCGTTCCTGACCGCGATCAACACCATCGTTCCCGCGCTCATCGCCGGCAACGCCGTCGTGCTCAAGCACGCGAGCCAGACGCCGCTCGCCGGCGAGCGGCTGGCGCAGGCGTTCGCGCACCTGCCGGAGGGGCTCTTCACCAACCTCTTCGTCGACCACGCCACCACCGCGGCGCTGATCGGCGCGCGGGCGTTCGACTTCGTCAACTTCACCGGCAGCGTCCGCGGCGGGCGGGAGATCGAGCGGGCGGCGGCGGGCACCTTCGTCGGCACCGGGCTCGAGCTCGGGGGGAAGGACCCGGGGTACGTGCGGGCCGACGCCAACCTCGACGCCGCCGTCGACACGCTGATGGACGGGGCGATGTACAACGCCGGGCAGTGCTGCTGCGGCATCGAGCGGATCTACGTCCACGAGTCGCTCTACGCGCCGTTCGTCGAGAAGTCGGTCGAGTGGGTGTCGAAGCTCGTGCTCGGCAACCCGCTCGACGCGGCGACGACCCTCGGGCCGATGGCCGCGCGGCGCTTCGCCGACACCGTGCGCGCCCAGACCGCCGAGGCGGTCGCCGCCGGGGCGGAGGCGCGGGTCGACCCGGGCCTCTTTCCGGCGGACACCGGCGACAGCGCCTACCTGGCGCCGCAGATCCTCACCGGCGTCGACCACTCGATGCGGGTGATGACCGAGGAGTCGTTCGGCCCGGTGGTCGGGATCATGCCGGTCGCGGACGACGAGGAAGCGATCCGGCTCATGAACGACTGCCGCTACGGGCTGACCGCGTCGGTGTGGACGGACGACGTGGGCAAGGCCGAGGAGATCGGCGCCCGCATCGAGACCGGGACCGTCTTCATGAACCGCGCCGACTATCTCGACCCGGCGCTGTGCTGGACCGGGTGCAAGGAGACCGGCCGCGGGGCGGCGCTGTCGCATCTCGGCTATCTGAGCCTCACCCGGCCGAAGTCCTATCACCTCAGGAAGCTCTGACCCATGCTGCCCTCGGCCAACTGGAACTATCCGACCGCAATCCGCTTCGGCGCCGGGCGCATCGCCGAGCTCGGCGATGCCTGTGCGGCCGCGGGGATCGCGCGGCCGCTCTTCGTCACCGACCCGGGGCTCGTGCGCCTGCCGATCACCGCCCGGGCGCTCGAGGTGCTCGCGGCGGCGGAGATCGAGGCGGCGGTGTTCTCCGAGGTGAACCCGAACCCGACCGAGGCGGACGTCGCCGCCGGCATCGCGGCGATGCGGGCGGGCGGGCACGACGGGGTCGTCGCCTTCGGCGGCGGCTCGGCGCTCGACTGCGGCAAGGTCGTCGCCTTCATGAAGGGCCAGGCCCGGCCGATGTGGGATTTCGAGGACGTCGGCGACTGGTGGACCCGGGCCGACCCCGCCGGCATCGCGCCGATCGTCGCGGTGCCGACGACGGCGGGGACGGGCTCGGAGGTCGGGCGGGCGGGGGTGATCACCAACCTCGCGACGCACACCAAGAAGGTGATCTTCCATCCGAGGATGCTGCCGGCGGTGGTGATCCTCGACCCCGAGCTCACCGTGCCGCTGCCGCCGGCGCTGACCGCGGGCACCGGCATGGACGCGCTGGCGCACTGCCTCGAGGCCTATGCGGCGCCGTCCTACCATCCGATGGCCGAGGGGATCGCGGTCGAGGGGATGCGGCTCGTGCAGGACAACCTGCTGCGGGCCTACCGTGACGGCAGCGATCTCGACGCGCGCGGCAACATGCTCGTCGCGGCGGCGGCGGGGGCGACGGCGTTCCAGAAGGGGCTCGGCGCCATCCACGCGCTGTCGCACCCGGTCGGGGCGCTCTACGGGACGCACCACGGGCTGACCAACGCGGTGTTCATGCCCTATGTCCTCGACTTCAACCGGGAGGCGCTCTGGGACAAGTTCGACCGGCTGGCCGGCTGGCTCGGGCTCGACGGCGGCTTCTCGGGGGTGCTCGACTTCGTGCTCCGCCTGCGCCGCGACCTCGGCATCCCGCACACCCTCGACCGGATCGGCGTCGACGAGAGCCGCTTCGCCGAGATGGCGGCGATGGCCGTCGTCGACCCGACGGCGGGCGGAAACCCGCGGTCGCTGACCGAGGCCGACGCGCTCGACCTCTACCAGCGGGCGATGGACGGGCGACTGGGGTAGATCCGGCAACAATCAGTTTCAGAACCGCCGCATTTACTCTCGTCCGTGAACGGCTAGGTGGAGGGCTGATCGCATCAGCAGGGGACGAAACGACATGGCG
>CAZEGY010000316.1:0-4212 GCA_964511815.1 uncultured Rhodovulum sp. | reverse complement strand
CCAGCCGGCTCTTGCCGAGGCTGACGCGGGGCTGCAAGGTTCGGGCGAGGGCGGTGATGGCGCGGTGTGTCATCCGGACGTTTCCTTGGGCGGAGTCGTCCGGATAATCACCTCATCCCGCCCTCAGCCAGATCTGTCGTGCGGTGTGACCAGAGGGAGTCTCGCGCGCGAGACGGCACGGCCTTCGGGCGCATCCGGTTTGCAGAGATCTCTCGGATGCCGCCGGTCAGTCGATGCCGACCATGACGTCCGAGGCCTTGACCACCGCATAGGCGGTCTTGCCGACTTCGAGGCCTAGCTCGTCCACCGAGGTGTTGGTGATCGAAGCGGTGACGATGGTGCCGCCGACGTCGATCTTCACGTGGCTGGTGGTCGCACCCTTGTTCACCTCGACGATCTTTCCCTTGAGGGCATTGCGCGCGCTGATCTTCATCGGATCCTCCCTGCGAGTGATGGAACGCAGACGTGTCGCCCGGCCGCCTCCAGCCAGGCCACGGCCACGTCGACGCCGTAGAGATCGCGGAGCGCGGCCGGGGTCAAGACCGTATCCGGCGCGCCGAGCGCCACGATCCGCCCCCGCTTCATCAGCGCGACCCGGTTCGCACAGGCGAAGGCGTGGCCGGGGTCGTGGGTGGAGAGCACCACGGCGATCCCGCGCGCGCCGAGCTCGCCGATCCGCTCGATGACCCGCGCCTGGTTGCCGAAGTCGAGGCTCGCGGTCGGCTCGTCCATGACGACGAGGCCCGGCTCCTGCGCCAGCGCCCGGGCGATCAGCGTCATCTGCCGCTCGCCGCCGCTGATCTCGGTGAAGCGGCGCTCCGCCAGATGGGCGATGCCGATGGTCGCGAGGGCGGCCCGCGCGGCGTCGTGGTCGGCCGCGGACGGGGCGGCGAAGGTCGCGATCCGGCTGGCGCGACCCATGAGCACGACCTCGAGCACCGTGAACGGGAAGGTCGGAGCGCCGGCCTGCGGCACGTAGCCGACCCGGCGGGCGAAGGCGGCGCGCGCGAAGTCGGTGACCGGGCGCCCGTCGAGCTCGACCCGCCCCGCCTGCGGCGGCAGCAGGCCGAGCAGGGTGCGGAACAGCGTGGTCTTGCCGCAGCCGTTCGGGCCGAGCAGGCAGAAGACCTCGCCGGGCCGGATGTCGAGCGACACGCCGCCGCCGACGGGCACGTGCCGGTAGCCGAAGCCGAGGTCGCGGGCCACGAGCATCAGCGCCAGCCCTGCCGCGCCGCGAGCAGCAGCCACAGGAAGAAGGGCGCGCCGATCGCCGCGGTGAGGATGCCGAGCGGCACCTCGATCGCCGCCATGGTGCGGGCGAGCGTGTCGACGGCGACGAGGTAGCCACCGCCGAGCATCAGCGCCGCCGGCAGCAGCCGCGCGAAGTCCGGGCCGGCGAGCGCGCGGGCGACGTGCGGCACGAGGAGGCCGATCCAGCCGACGATCCCGGAGATGGACACCGCGGCCGCGGTCATCAGCGTCGCCGCGGCGATCAGCACGAGGCGGAGACGTGCGGTCTCGACGCCGAGGGCGCGGGCCTCCTCGTCGTCGAGCGTCAGCAGGTTCATCCGCCAGCGCAGCAGCACCATCGGCACCAGCCCGAGCACGATCGCGGGCAGGATCGAGAGGAGGTCGCCGGGTGTCGTGCTCGCCAGGCTGCCGAGCAGCCAGAAGGTGATGGCGGGGAGCTGGTTGTAGGGATCGGCCAGCACCTTCAACAGCGAGATGCAGGCGCCGAGCAGCGCGCCGATCGCGACGCCGGCGAGGACCAGCACCAGCACCGGGTCGCGTCCGCGGGCGGCCGAGCCGATCATGTAGACGAGCGCCACCGCCACCAGTCCGCCGGCGAAGGCGAGCCCCTGGATCGCCACGACCGACAGCGACAGGAAGATGCCGGCGACGGCGCCGAGGCTCGCCCCCGCCGAGACGCCGAGGATGTCCGGCGAGACCAGCGGGTTGCGAAAGAGGCCCTGGTAGACCGCCCCCGAGGCGGCGAGCGCGCCCCCGACGAGGAGCCCGGCGCCCACCCGCGGCAGGCGCACCTGCCAGACCACGGTCTCGGCGGTCTCCGGCAGGCCGCTCGGCAGGCCGAGGAGCTTCGTCGCGACGATCCTCAGGATATCGCCGGGCGACACCGGGTAGCGGCCGGCGCCGAGGGCCACCACGACGATGGCGACGAGCAGGAGCAGCGGCACCGTCCATGAGCCGACCCGCCGGCCGAGGCCGACGTGCGCCGGCCGTGTGGCGGGCTCGTGGCTCACGGTGCCGGCGCCACGCCTTCGAGCAGGGTGTCGCGTTGCGCGTCGGTCAGGTCGACGTGGTAGAAGAGCGCGTAGAAATCGCGGGTCGCGGTCCGGAGGTCGACGCCCGCCTCGCCCGGGTAGAGGACGCTCGTCAGCCAGTCGATGCCGATCACCCGGTTGATCCCCGGCGGCGCGTCGAACCACCCGAAGGGAAGCGCGGGGGCGCGATGGACCCGGCCTTCGCGCACGGCGGCGACGTTCGCCCAGACCGGGTCGGTCCGTACTGCCTGCTGGAACGCGGGATCGGCGGCGAGGATGACGTCGGGGTCCCAGGCGAGCACCTGCTCGACGGAGACGTTGGCGAGCCCGCCGGCGCCCGCCGCCTCGGCGACGTTGATCGCGCCGACCGCGTCGAGCACCTCCATGTTGATCGAGCCGGCGAGGCCGGTCTCGAGCCCGTCGGGGCCGCGGCCGTAGTAGACGCGCGGGCGCCGGTCCTGCGGGACGGCGGCCATCCTCGCCTCGAGCCGCGCGATCGCCCGCTCGGCGAAGGCGGCCCGGGCCTCGGCGCGCTCGGCGACGCCGAGGAGCGCCCCGACCTCGCGCAGGGTCTCGGGCGTGCGCGCGAAGGTGCCGTCGATCAGGACGTAGGGGATGCCGGTCTGCTCCTGCACCCGGTCGGCGAGCGAGGCATAGGTCTCGTCGACCGACCCGACGTCGAGGATCAGGTCGGGTTTCATCGCCAGCACCATCTCGATGTTCGCGGTGTTGCCGCGCCCGGTCAGCCGGCCGTAGGCGGGCAGGTCGCGCCAGGGCGCGGCGAGGAAGGGCTTCTCCTCCGCGCTCGGCGCGCGGACCCAGCCGACCATCTTCTCCGGTGCGAGCGCATAGAGCAGCACCGATGCCGGAGGTCCCGCCGCGAGCACGCGCTGCGGCGCCTCCGGCACCGCCACGGTCCGGCCGGCCGAATCGACGACGGCCCGGGTCTGCGCGAGCCCGGGAAGGCCGAGCGCGAGCACCGCGGCGACTGCGGTCAGAAACGTCCGTCGCAGCATGTCCGACCCCCGACTTTGCAGAATGCGCTTCCCTTTGCTATGTCCGAGCAGATACATCGGTCAAGCGGGCGCCCCTTGGCTCCTGCGAGGGCATACACTCTTTCGGGGGGATTCCACATGTTCGATCGAAGCATACGCGCAACGCGACGGGCGCTCGCCGGTCTCGCCGTGGCGACCCTGCTCGCCGCACCGGCGGCCATGGCGGCGGACGTCACCGTCTTCGCCGCCGCCAGCCTCAAGAATGCGCTCGACGACATCAACGCGGCCTGGAAGGCCGAGGCCGGCAAGGAGGCGACGATCTCCTACGCGGCGAGTTCGGCGCTGGCCAAGCAGATCGAGGAGGGCGCCCCGGCCGACGTCTTCGTCTCGGCCGACGTGCCGTGGATGGACTATCTCTCCGAGCGGAACCTCGTGCAGAAGGACACGATCGTCGAGCTTCTCGGCAACCGCCTGGTGCTGATCGCGCCGGCCGATTCCGACGCCAGCCTCGAAATGACCGCCGGCACCGATCTCGTGGCCGCGCTCGGCGACGGCTACCTCGCCGTGGGCCAGGTCGATTCGGTGCCGGCGGGCAAGTACGCCAAGGAGGCGCTGACCTCGCTCGGCATCTGGGACCAGGTCGAGGGCCGGCTCGCCCAGGCCGAGAACGTCCGCGCCGCCCAGGCGCTGGTCGCGACCGGCGAGGCGCCGTTCGGCATCGTCTACGAGACCGACGCCAACGCCGAGGCAGGCGTGCGGGTGGTGGCGAAGTTCCCCGAGGACAGCCACTCGCCGATCATCTACCCTGCGGCGGTGACGACGGAAGCGACGAGCGCGGACGCCGGCGCCTTCATGGAGTTCCTGCGCACCGAGACGGCGGAGGAACTCTTCCAGAAGCAGGGCTTCACGGTGCTGGCGCCCGTGCTGACCAACTG
>CAZEGY010000315.1:0-4217 GCA_964511815.1 uncultured Rhodovulum sp. | reverse complement strand
GTTTTGCAGGGGTCTCTCTGATGTTCTTCGCGTCCGACAACGCCAGCGGCGCCGCGCCGGAGATCGCCGAGGCGGTGCTGCGGGCGAACGCCGGCTACGCGCCGTCGTACGGGGCCGACGACGGCATGGCGCGGGTGACGGCGCGGGTGCGCGAGATCTTCGACGCGCCGGAGGCGGCGGTGCATCTCGTCGCCACCGGGACGGCGGCGAACGCGCTCGCGCTCGCCTGCCTCTGCCCGCCGTGGGCGACGGTCTACTGCCACGCCGACGCGCACGTGAACGTCGACGAGTGCGCGGCGCCGGAGTTCTACACCGGCGGCGCCAAGCTGACCGGGCTCGACGGTGCGGGCGGGCGCATCGACCCGCAGGCGCTCGAGCGGGCGCTCGCCGGGGCGGCGGAGGCCGGCGTCCACAACGTCCAGCCCGGGGCGCTGTCGCTGACCAACGCCACCGAGGCGGGGACGGCCTACGATCCCGACGCGGTGGCGCGGCTCGCGGGCGTCGCCAGGGCGCGGGGGCTGCCGGTGCACATGGACGGGGCGCGGTTCGCCAACGCGCTCGTCCACCTCGGCTGCGCGCCGGCGGAGCTCACCTGGAAGGCGGGCGTCGACGCGCTGTGCCTCGGGGGGACGAAGAACGGCTGCCTCGGGGTCGAGGCGGTGGTCCTCTTCGCGCCGGAGCGGTCGTGGGAGCTCGAGCTGCGCCGCAAGCGCGGCGGGCACCTCTTCTCCAAGCATCGGTTCCTGTCGGCGCAGATCGAGGCCTATCTCGGCGACGGGCTCTGGCTCGATCTCGCCGGGCGGGCGAACGCGCGGGCGGCGGAGCTCGCGCGCGGGCTCTCGGCGCTGCCCGGGGCGGGGCTCGTCCACCCGGTCGAGGCCAACGCGGTCTTCGCCGCGCTGCCGCGGGCCGCGCACCGCGCGGCGCTGGCGGCGGGGGCGCACTACCACCTGTGGCCGGGGAGCCAGAGCCTCGACGGGCCGGGCGACGCGGCCCTGTCGGCGCGCTTCGTGTGCAGCTGGTCGACGACGCCGGCCGAGGTCGCCGCCCTCGTCGACGCCTTCGCCGCGGCGGAGGCCGGGTAGGGGGTCAGTCGCCGGGCGCCGTCGACAGCAGCCAGTCGCGGAAGGCGGCGACGGCGGGCCCGAGCCGCGCGGGCGGCGCGGCCGAGGTGACGACGTAGTAGCCGCAGTCCGCGCCGATCGCCGTCTCCGAGAGCTGCACCAGCCGCCCCTCGCGAAGGTCGTCGGCGATGATCGCCGGGGGGCAGAGCGCCACGCCCTGTCCGGCGAGCACCGCGGCGCGCAGCAGGTTGAAGTCCTCGAACATCGGCCCCGCGGCCACGGCGCGCTCCGCCGCCCCGGCGGCGTCGAGCCAGGCGCGCCAGCCGCGCGCGTCGGTGTCGTGCAGCAGTCCCGCCGCCAGCATCTCGGCGACCGAGCCCGGCCGGCCGAGGTGCGGCGCGCAGACCGGCACCGCCCGCCCGGGCAGGAAGCGCGCCACCGCCATCCCGGGCAGCGCCGGCGGCGCCGCGGCGAAGACGACGGCGACGTCGACGTCGGCGAAGTCGATCGGCTGGCCGTGGATCGCGTAGACGATGCGCACCTCGAGCTCCGGCGCCGTCGCGCGGAAGGCGCCGAGCCGGGGGATCAGCCAGCAGATCGCCACCGACGGGATCACCGCCACGGTCAGCGTCGCCGGCCGCCCGGCCCGCCGCGCCCGCCGGCAGGCCGCCTCGATGTCCCCGAACGACCGCGCCAGCGCGGCGGCGAGCTCGGCGCCGTGCGGCATCAGCGTCGCCCGGTTGCCCGTCCGCTCGAAGAGCGGCGCCCCGAACCACGCCTCGAGCGCGCGCACCTGATGGCTGACCGCCGACTGGGTGACGCAGAGCTCGTCCGCCGCCCGGCTGAAGCTGCCGCGGCGCGCGATCGCCTCGAACACCCGGAGCGCGGCGAGCGGCGCCTGCGACATGGCATTCCCTCCATGAGCCGAATTCATGCTGCCCCGAGGAACCGTCCTTTGACAAGAGACGTCGGGGCGGCGACATTCCGGCCAACCCCGAGGAGAGGAGGACCCCCCAGGATGAACGCCCCCGTGCTCACCCGCGACCGGCTTCAGGACTTTACCGGCAACGGCCCGAAGGTCACCCCGACCTTCTCGGCGAAGGAGATGCAGCGCCGCCTCGACGCGATCCGCGGCGTGATGGCCAAGGCCGGCGTCGATGCCGCGCTCTTCACCTCCTACCACAACATCAACTACTACTCGGACTTCCTCTACTGCCAGTTCGGCCGGCGCTACGGCCTCGTCGTCACCCCCGAGGCCGCGACCACGATCTCGGCCGGCATCGACGGCGGCCAGCCGGCACGCCGCACCTTCGGCGGCAACGTCACCTACACCGACTGGCAGAAGGACAACTGGTTCCACGCCGTCCGCACCCTGACCGGCGGCGTCCGTCGGCTCGGCATCGAGTTCGACCACGTCACCATCGACACGCTGAAGCTGCTCGAGGCCGAGTTCCCGGAGATGGAGTTCGTCGACATCGCCGCGCCGGCGATGCGGCTCCGCATGGTGAAGTCGGCCGAGGAGATCGCCCACATCACCGAGATGGCGCGCATCGCCGACCTCGGCGGCGCCGCCTGCGTCGAGGCGACGAAGGTCGGCACCCCCGAGCACGAGGTGGCGCTGCATTCGACCGCGACAATGGTCCGCGAGATCGCCAGGTCCTGGCCGCACGCCGAGCTCCTCGACACCTGGACCTGGTTCCAGTCGGGCCTCAACACCGACGGCGCCCACAACCCGGTGACCAGCCGCAAGATCGAGACCGGCGACATCCTCTCGCTCAACTGCTTCCCGATGGTCGCGGGCTACTACGTCGCCCTCGAGCGCACCCTCTTCGCCGAGAGCGCGACCGACGAACACCTCCGGCTCTGGGAGATCAACTGCGCCGTCCACGACCGCGGCAAGGAGCTGCTCGTCCCCGGCAACCGCTGCTCCGACATCGCCAGGGAGCTCAACGCGATGTACGCCGAGAAGGACCTGCTCCAGTACCGCAGCTTCGGTTACGGCCACTCGTTCGGGGTGCTCTGCCACTACTACGGCCGCGAGGCCGGCCTCGAGCTCCGCGAGGACTGCGAGACCGTGCTCGAGCCCGGGATGGTGGTGTCGATGGAGCCGATGATCACCATCCCCGAGGGCATGGCGGGCGCCGGCGGCTACCGCGAGCACGACATCCTCGTCATCGCCGAGGACGGCAACGACAACGTCACCGGCTTCCCCTACGGGCCCGAGCACCTGATCGTGAAGTAGCCGCCGCGCGGCCGTCAGCCGATCGGCGCGACGAGCTTCGGGCGCTGCCCCCGGGCGGCGCTCCCGGCCGCGGGCGCCGTCGCGCGCCCGCCCGCCTTCCGCCAGGCCTCGGGGGTCATGCCCTCGGCGGCGCGGAACACCCGGATGAGGTGGGGCAGGTCGCAGAAGCCGGTGTCCGCGGCGATCCGCGTCGCCGACCGGCCGGTGGTCGCGAGCAGGTGCTTGGCCTGGTCGATGCGGATCAGCCGGTCGGCCTGCAACGGCGTCATCCCGAGCGCGTCGCGGAAGTGCCGCTCGAGCTTGCGCTGGCTGACCCCGAGCCGGGCCACGACCCGGCCGATCGAGAGCGGCGCGTCGATCGACTGCTGCATGACGAGCAGCGCCCTCCGGACCAGCGCGTCGTTCGTGGCGAGCGCCAGCGGCATGCCGGGCTGCGGCTCCTCCGCGGCCATCGCCGCGTCGATCATCATGATGTGCAGGCTCTTGGCCGCCCGGGCGCGGCCGAGGTGGCGCTCGACGAGGTGGGCGGCGAGGTGCGCCGAGGACACCCCGCCCGAGCAGGTCAGGCGGTCGCGGTCGACGACGAAGATCTGGTCGGAGACCGGCTCCAGCCCGTCGAAGCGCTCGAGGAAGTCCTCGTGGTGGAACCAGCTGACGCAGGCGCGGTAGCCGTGCATCAGCCCGGCCCGGTGCAGGGCGAAGGTGCCGGTGCAGACCCCGACGAGCGGCACCCCGAGCGCCGCGGCGCGCTCGAGGAAGCGGACGGCGTCGGGATGGAGGTTCTCGACCTCGTCGACGAGCCCGCCGACGACGACGAGGTAGTCGAAGCGCGCCGGGTCGCCGAGCCGCTCCCCGGGCTGCACGACGGTGCCGCACGAGGAGGCGATCGGGTCCATCGTCGGCGACAGCAC
>CAZEGY010000314.1:0-4234 GCA_964511815.1 uncultured Rhodovulum sp. | reverse complement strand
CGGCGTAGGCCTCGAAGCCGGCGACGTCCTGGCGGGCGAGGTTGAAGACCCGCGCCGCCGCCGCCTCGTCCTCCGGCGCGATCTGGAAGACCTGGCGGAAGGCGGCGACCTCGGCCGGGCGCACGAGGCCGTCGGCCTTTGCCATCTTGGCGCCGAGGCCGATGACCGCGATGGTGAAGGCGACGCTGCGCTCGGGGCGCCGGCGGCGCTCGAAGACGGCGAGCAGGCTCTCGCCACGGGCGACGAGGGCGGTGATCGCCTCGGTGATGCGGGTCCAGATCGACATGGCGTGCCCGAGCTTATCAGGCCCGCGCGCCGGCGCGAAGCGGGCTTTCGGCGATCCGCGGCGGTCAGTGGCAGACGACCCTCAGTGGCAGACCACCGGGACGACGGCGGCGGCGAAGCCGTCGGGGACGCCCCCGTCGGTGTCGAAGCCGCCGAGGCCGCCGGGCGCGGCGGCGACGCCGGCGCCGGCGAGGAAGCGGGCGAGCTCGCCCTCGGAGAGGGCGTAGTTGACGTTCTGGGGGAAGCTGCCGGTCTCCTCGACGATGAAGTCCTCCGAGAGCCGGGCGACGACGACCCCGAGCACCGCCCCGCTGCCGTCGAGGAGCGGGCCGCCGGAGTTGCCGGGCTGGACCGGGGCGGTGAAGCTGAAGAAGCGGGCGTCGTCGTCGATGCCCGAGAGGGCGGAGACGTTGCCGCCGGTCAGGTGCAGCGCCGTTCCGGCGATCGCGTAGTACGGGAACCCGGCGGCGTGGACGCGCTGGCCGAGCCGTGCCGGCGCCGCGGCGGCGAGCGAAAGCCAGCGCGGCGCCGGCCGCGGCGCGACGAGGGCGGCGACGTCGAGCCCGGGGTCGCGGGCGACGACCTCGAGCCCGGTGCCGTCGGCGAGGCTCACCCGCGCGCAGCCGGCGACGACGTGGTCGGCGGTGACGATGGTGCGGGCGCCGAGGTAGAACCCGGTGCCGGTCGTCGTCGCGTCGGACTGCGGCAGCGCGGCGGTCCCGGGGACCGTCGCGGAAGCCCGCGGCGCCCCCGATCCCGCCTCGATGGCGAGGACGGCGCGCACCTCGGCGACGAGCGCGGCCAGGGTTCCGCCCGCGGGCAGGGTCCAGGGCAGCGGCCGACCGGGCGCGAGGCTCGCGGCGGCGAGCGCGAGGGTGCCGGCGTCGTCGGGATCGGCGGCGAGGAAGACCGTCGCCCAGCCGCCCTCGCTGCGGTCGGAGCGGGTGAAGAAGCCGCGGCCGTCGCGGAGCACGCCGCGGGTCACGAGGCGGTCGTCGCCGCGCGCGTCGACGAGCGCCGCGGCGTCGGCGTTCGCCGCGACCGCGGCATCGTGCCAGGCGGCGGCGCCGGGGCGGTCGCTGCGGCGGGTGAGGACGGTGAAGCGGCCGTCGCGGCTCCAGCGGCGGAGGTCGCCCTCCTCGTCGCTGGCGGCGCCGAGCTCGGCGAAGGGGAGCGCGGCCGAGACCCCGAGGCCGTCGAGCGGGCGGACGTCCCAGCCGCGGGCGCGGACCTCGTCGAGGAAGGCGGTGACGAGGGCGGCGGCGTCGAAGTTCGACGGCGGGGCGTCGGCGCCCCGCGCGGCGAAGCGGGCGAGGGCGTCGGCGCTGGCCTGCGTCCAGAGCCCGTCGAGCGGCCCGTCGTAGACCCCGGCCGCGGCGAGGGCCGACTGGAGGAGGCGCCGTTCCGGCGGGGCGAGCGCGGCGGCGTCGAAGGCCTCGAAGAGCCGCCCGCCGGGCGATGTCGCCCCCGGCGCCGTCGCGCTCCCGGCCGGCTGCCAGCCGACGAGCACCGCCACGCACAAGACCACCACCCGCAGCATCGCCACGCACCCCTTTACCCACGGCGAGGAGCCTAGCACGGGCGCGGCGGCGGCCGAACGACAGCGTTTACGTTTCGTAAACGCGCGGGCGGCCGGCGGCCGGTCAGAGCATCGCGGGGACGACCTGGTCGGGCGGGCGGTGGCCGTCGGCGAAGGTCTTGATGTTGATGATGACCTTCTCGCCCATCTCCAGCCGGCCCTCGAAGGTCGCCGAGCCCATGTGCGGCAGCAGGAGCACGTTCGGCAGGTCGCGGAGGCGCGGGTTGACGTCGTGGCCGTGCTCGTAGACGTCGAGGCCGGCGCCGCCGAGCTCGCCCGAGCGCAGCATCCGGGTGAGGGCGTTCTCGTCGATGACCTCGCCGCGGGCGGTGTTGACGATGTAGGCCGACGGCTTCATCAGCTTCAGCCGCCGGGCGTTCATCAGGTGGAAGGTCGAGGGCGTGTGCGGCACGTTGATCGACAGGATGTCGATGCGCGCGAGCATCTGGTCGAGGCTCTCCCACCAGGTGGCGCCGAGCTCGGCCTCGATGTCGGGGTGGAGGCGCCGGCGGTTGTGGTAGTGGATCTCGAGGCCGAAGGTCCGCGCCCGCCGCGCGATCGCCCGGCCGATGCGGCCAAGGCCGAGGATGCCGAGGCTCTTGCCGGCGATGCGGTGGCCCATGAGCGCGGTCGGGCTCCAGCCGTCCCATTCGCCCCGCTGCATCATCACCGCCCCCTCGGGGAGGCGGCGCGGCACCGAGAGGATCAGCGCCATCGCCATGTCGGCGGTGTCCTCGGCGAGGACACCCGGGGTGTTCGAGACGATGATGCCGCGCTGGAGGGCCGTCGCCACGTCGATGTGGTCGAAGCCGGCGCCGTAGTTGGCGATGAGGCGGAGGTCCGGCCCGGCGTGGGCGAGGAGCTTCGCGTCGATGCGGTCGGTGATCGTCGGCACGAGCACGTCGGCATCGGCCATCGCGGCGGCGATCTCGTCGAAGCTCAGCGGATGGTCGTCGACGTTCAGGCGGACGTCGAACAGCTCCTTCATCCGCGCCTCGACAGGCTCGGGCAGGCGACGTGTGACCACGACGCGGGTGCGGGCTGCAGTCATGCGATTTCCTGTTCCTCGGAGGACCGATAGCCGGTATCCTCATGCGCAAGATAATTGCACGGGGAGGTTTGGGAGATCCAGACACTTCCCGGCGGACGATCGGGCAGGTCAGGCATGGCATCGGCATCCCTCGCGCACGCCGGGCGGGCGGCGCTCTTCCTTCTCGCGGCGCTCGCGGCGCCGGCGGGCGCGCAGGACGGTCCCGGCCTGGCGGCGGAGCGCGCGCCCCCCGCCCGCCCGGCGGCGTTCGCGCGGCCGGCGCCGGAACCCGAGGAGCCGCTTGGGGAGGCGCCCGGCGCCGCGGCGGCGCGCGGGCCGGTCACCAACCTGCCGCTGCCCCGGTTCGTCTCGATGCGCGCCGACCGGGCCAACGCCCGCCGCGGCCCGAACCTCGACCAGCGCGTCGACTGGGAGTTCGTCCACCGCGGGCAGCCGCTCGAGGTCACCGCCGAGTACGGCCAGTGGCGGCGGGTCCACGACGCCGACGGCGCCGGCGGCTGGGTCCACCACACGCTGCTCTCGGGGCAGCGCACCGCGCTCGTCCGCGCCGACGCGGCGCTGCCGCTCCGCGCCGGGCCGGACGCGGCGACGGCGGTGCGGGCGATGGCCGAGCCCGGCGTCATCGGGCGGCTCGAGGCGTGCAGGGGCGCGTGGTGCGAGATCGCCGTCGGCCGGCTCTCGGGCTGGCTGCCGCGGGCGGCGCTCTGGGGCGTCGGGGCGGACGAAACCATCGAGTGAGGCCCGCCCGAGGGCGGGAAAACCGGCGGCGCGGGGAGCGCCGCGGGGCGCGCGCCAGCCGTGCTCATGCTTGTTTTCGCGGGCGATTCGCCGTATTCGATCCGGCGGTAGAGTTGCCGACTGGATATGCTGCTCGTCTTCTGGCTGGTCAGACTTCTGAGACCCGGTTTGACCCTACCCGAGCCGCCGCATGCTGCGGGCGGGACTGCCGAGGAGACTGACTGCATGGCAACCGGAACCGTCAAGTGGTTCAACGCGACCAAGGGCTACGGCTTCATCCAGCCGGACGCCGGCGGCAAGGACATCTTCCTGCACGTTTCGGCGCTCGAGCGCGCCGGCCTCAACGCCATCGCCGATGGCCAGAAGGTGAACTACGAGCTCGAATCGGGCCGTGACGGCCGGACCTCGGCGGGGTCGATCACGCTCGTGCGCTGATCCCGACCGGCGGGGGTCCCGAGCGGACCCGGCCGAGCCCGGTCGCTCCGCGAGGAGCGCCGGGCTTTTTGCTTTCCGGGGGGCGGGGCGAGCGCCGCGAAGGCGGGCCGCCGCGACGCGGACGCGCCGCCCGGTTTCCCGGACGG
>CAZEGY010000313.1:0-4248 GCA_964511815.1 uncultured Rhodovulum sp. | reverse complement strand
CGCCGTCCTTGAACTTCGGCATCGAACCGGGCGTCAGGCTGTCGGCGAGGAACAGCGACGCCGCAGCGGTGGCCATGCCGGCACGGGTCACGTCCTTGCTCGCCTGCATCGCCCGGAAGACGGCCATGCCCTGCTCGTCGAACTTCAGGCCGAGCGGCGTGACCGGATCCAGCGCAAGGCAACGGCCGAACCGCTCGGGCTGGGCGAGCATCATCCGGGCCGCGATGATCCCGCCGGTCGAATGGGTGGCGAGATGGCAGCGCGCGATCCCGAGCGCATCCAGCGCGGCCAGCATGTCGTCGGCATGCTGCTGCATCGAGTAGTTGGCGTAGTCATGGTCCGCCGCCGGCCGGTCGCTGTCGCCGCAGCCGCGCCAGTCGATGCCGACCACCCGCAGATCCTTGGGGAACCAGCGGGCGGCGAGCTCGATCCAGTCCTTGCTCGCCAGGTTGCCGTGGATGAAGAGCACGGGAATGGGGCCGTCGCCCCATTCCCGGTAGCCGAGGCGGACGTCCCCGGCCTTGACGCGCTTCACTTCGAGAACCCGGCTGGCCTCGCCGGCGCCGCGCCGCCACCTCCGCCGCCGCCGGCGGACTGCATGACCGAAACGAGCGCGGTGTCGTCCACGAAGGACTTCACCTGGTCGTGGAGCACGTTCGGCGCCTTGAACACGGCATAGTGCGCGGTCGGATCCGGGAACGAGAGGAAGCCGGCGCCCGGCACGGCCTCGGCCGCGGCGCGGGCGTTCGCCACCATCAGCCAGTTGTCGTTCTCGATGTGGATCACGAGGGTCCGCGCGGTGATGCTGGGCAGATACTCGTTGATGTTGTAGTCCCAGCCCGCGGCGTTGCGGTACCAGAAGTCGTTGGGATCCTCGTTCACGGTGCGCGCGAGCCAGGCGGCGGTCTGGTTGCCCTCGGGCTCCCAGTAGAACACCTCGCGCTCGACATTGGCCCAAGGCTGCGCAGAACGGTACGGGAAGCTGTAGCCGGTCTGCTGGAGAATGGACCACAGGAACTGCATGCCCTGCTTGGGGTGCTGCTCCTTCGGGAGATCATAGAAATTGCCCCCGGTCTCGCGGTACAGCGGATCGCTCTCGATCGCGGCGGTGGCGAGGCGGAAGGTCCACTGGCCCACGGGATCGGAGCCGTCCGAGGCGGTCGCGC
Source organism: uncultured Rhodovulum sp. (assembly GCA_964511815.1). Lineage (GTDB taxonomy): Bacteria > Pseudomonadota > Alphaproteobacteria > Rhodobacterales > Rhodobacteraceae > Amaricoccus. The sequence goes on along the minus strand of CAZEGY010000313.1, from coordinate 3,082 downwards.
CGCCGAGCGGCATGATCGCGTCGACGAAGCCCGAGGGCGAGTACATCGCCCCCCACACCCAGGTCTGCGTCGCCCCCATCGACGCGCCGAAGGCGAGGTGCACGTTCGCCACGTTCAGGTGGTCGCGCAGCAGCTGGTAGTTGGCCTGCACCATGTCGAAGTAGTTGTACTGGGGGAAATTCCGCCCGAGCCCCTCGGACGGCTTCGAGGTGCCCCAGAGGCCGAGGGCGTCGAGGAAGACGACGTAGTACTTGTTGGTGTCGATCACGAGGCCGGGGCCGACCACCGGCTGGCCGCCGGCGAGCGGGTTCGCCGCCATCGGCATCCAGTAGCTGAAGCTTGCCGTCGAGTCGCCGGAGTAGTGCGGGCTGACGATCACGGCGTTGACGATCTGGCCCGCCTCGTTGCGGATCGGGGTTCCCACGTCGATATAGGCGGTCTTGAGGGGCCCGGCGCCGAGGCTCTCGAGCGTCACCCCGCCCTGGCCGCCGTCGCGCCAGGTCTGGGGATCGGCGGTGAGGTCGTAGGTGCCTCCGATCCGGAAGTTCGGGATGTCGTAGAACTTCTTCAACGAGGCGAGGGTCGGCGTGCTCGAGGCCGGGGTGAAGGCCGCGTTCGGCGGCGGTGCGGCGCTCGAGGACAGCATGTCTGCGAGCGCGGGGCTCCATCCCGCGACCGCGAGCATCGCAGCCGAGGCGAGGGTCCGGAGAACGGTCTTGCGGATCATGTCGGTCGCTCCCTCAAAATCACTTCGAGAAACCGGAGGGTCGCTCGGGCGCCCCGCCACCACCGCCGGCCGCCGGAGCGGCCGTCGCCAAGCCATTGACGAGCGAGTCGATCACCGCCGCCGACATCGCACCGACCCGGCCGGTCTTCATGAAAGAGACCGAGTCCCGGGCGAATTCGTACGGCACGTCGGTATGGATGAAGTGCCCGACGCCGGGATACACCTTCAGCTCCACCGGGTTGCCGGCCGCGCGCATCCCGTCGACGTAGGGGACGATCACCTCGTTCGCCATGTCCTCGAGTCCGTTGAGCGAGGTCGAGGGAATGAAGGGCTCCTGCGCGCCGAAGGCGAGGAAGATCGGCGCCTCGATCTGCGGCAGCCGACTCAGCAACGGGCTCTCGTTGGTGTCGTCGTTCTCGCTGCAGATCGTCCAGATGTCGTAGATGAACCAGGTCACCCATTGTTCCAGCTCGGCGGGATTCCCCGAGATCATCGCCACCCGCTGGTCGGTATGCAGGCGCGCGTACTCGGTGTCGTTCTTGAAGTACCCGAAGAAACTCGGGCTGACCGTTCCCGTTACCGGATCGCGCTCCTTGAAGTGGAAGAAGTCGCGCACGCTCTGCTCGTCGCGGTTCATTTCCGAATCCAGCGCCCCGGTCGGCCCCCAGGCGGCCTCCCAGGCCTCGAAGTCGTGGGTGATAGCCGGATCGCAGATCGCCAGCGTCTGCCCGTCAAGCTCGGTGGTCTTGGGAAAGATCTCGAGCCCGGCCGGGGCCTCGAGGATCAGGCCCTTGACCGCCTCGGGATACTTGAGAGCATAGCCGAGCACGAACTGACCGCCGAGCGAGTGGCCGTGGTAGTAGGCCTCCTCGATGCCGAGCTGGTCGACGATCACACCGTGGAAAGCCGAGCGCATGTCCTCGAAGTCACGCGCGAAGGACTTGCCGAGGTTACCCGGCCCTGACAGCCCGGCGTGGGGCATGTCGAGGGCGACGACCCGGTAGCCCTGCTCCACGGCGAACTTGATCAGATAGCCGTAGTGCGACGCGAAGGCGCCCTTGCCGTGCACGACCACGAGCGTCTCGGGGTTCTCGATACCCTCGCAGACCTCGTCGAAGTAGCCGATCTGCCATTCCACCCCGTTCTCGTCGGTGACGTTGGCGAACTTGGGCGGGAAGGGATGGGTCATGTTGTCGAGCCAGAACGACGTCGCGGGATCGGGGGTCATGTTGACCCGCGGCGAGGCGTAGTTCGGCGCGTCGCAAACCTTGCCTTCGGTCGGCAGGATACCGACGTCGTGCAGGAAGCTCTGCACCATCGGGTCGTCGTCCAGCCGGTTGAGCGAGCTGAAGGTGGCGTAATGGGCGATCGGGCTCCACTCGGTGGCGAGCTGCGCACCGGGGATGAGCGCCACGCTCTCCCGCGTCTTGTCGACGGTCAGCCACAAGTCGTTCTCGATGTGGATGACAAGGACGCGCGGCTCATAGCCGGGCAGGAGGCCGTTGATGTTGTGGGTCTCGCCCACCTCGACGCGGTACTTGAGGTCCACGGCGTCGAACAACCTGCCCAGATCATCGACCGTCGCTCCGAAGCCTTCCTCGGGTGGATCCCAGGCGAAGATATTGGGCTTGACCGCATCCCAGCCCTGCGACTGGCGAAAGCCGAGGTCATATCCGGTGAGCGTCAGCACCGACCAGTGGAACGCCGGGCCCTTGACGGGATGCTCCTCCTTCGGCCGGTCGTAATAGTCGCCGCCCGTCTCGATCCAGACCGGGTCGGACTCGAGCCCGGCCTTGGCGTTCTGGAAGGTCCAGGCCGCGATCGGCGCGGTGCCGTCCGTTGCGGTCGACCCGCCGATCGGCATCACCGCCGAGACGAATTCGGGATGCATCAGCCCCCACATGTACGACTGGGTCGCGCCCATCGAGACGCCGGTGGCAAGCACCACATGGCCGATGTTGAGATGGTCGGCGAGCAGCCGGTAGTTGGCCTGCACCATGTCGTAGTAGGTGTAGCTCGGGAACTGCAGCCCCAGCCCGTCGGAGGGCTTCGAGGCACCCCAGAGCCCGAGCGCGTCGGTCATCACGATGTAGAAGCGGTCGGTGTCGAACATCAGGCCCGGCCCGATCAGCGGTCCGCCCGAGAACTCGTTCCCGCCCTGGCCTTCGATCCAGTTGAAATACATGCTGGTCGCATCGCCCGAGTAGTAGCTCGAAATGACGATGGCGTTGTTGATCTTGCCGTCCTCGCCGGTCTGCGGCGTGCCGACCGCGATGTAGGCCGTCTTCAGCGGCCCGGCCCCGAGGCTCTCGAGCGTGACCCCGTCCGGGGCGCCGTTGGCCCAGGCCTCCGGCG
>CAZEGY010000312.1:0-4267 GCA_964511815.1 uncultured Rhodovulum sp. | reverse complement strand
GCCGACGGTCGAAATCCGGGAGATCCCCACCCTTCGCCACGGGGACGAACGCCGAAACCGCCCGGCCGTCTCGCACCTTTCCAGACCGTTAACGCGCGAGCCGTAATCCAGCGATATCAACGACATGAGCCCCTGCGCACGCGTGCGCAGGGACGGCTTTCGCGCGCATCCGGCCGTTCTCAGAAGCCTTCGAGCACGATCTTGCCCTGGGTCCAGCCGTCCTCGAGCAGGCCGTGGGCCCGGCGGAGGTTCTCGGCGTTGATCGGGCTCATCCGCTCGGCGAGGGTGGTGCGGATCTCGCCCGCGTCGACCCGGCGGGCGATCTCGTCGAGGATGGCGTGCTGGGTGTCCATGTCCTCGGTGCCGTAGACCGGGCGGGTGAACATCGATTCGAGCCGGATCGAGACGCTCTTGCCCTTGAACGGCGCCGGATCGAGCGCGGCGATGTCGTCGATGTAGCCGAAGCGCCCCTGCGGCGCGATCAGCGTCGCGATCTCGCCGAGGTGCGCGCCGGTGTGCGTCGTCGAGAAGACCGCCCCGGGCGCGCCGAGGCCGAGCGCCTCGACCTGCGCCGCGAGCGGCCGGGAATGGTCGAGGACGTGGTGCGCCCCGAGCGCGGTCGCCCACGCCCGGCTCTCCGGGCGCGAGGCGGTGGCGAGGACGGTGAGGTCGGTCAGCCGCCGGGCGAGCTGCACCGCCATCGAGCCGACCCCCCCGGCACCGCCGATGACGAGGACGGCGCCGGCGGCGCCGGGGACCGGGCGCTGAACCTCGAGGCGGTCGAAGAGCATCTCCCACGCGGTGATCGCGGTCAGCGGCAGCGCCGCCGCCTCGGCCCAGTCGAGGCTCGCCGGCTTCCTCCCGACGATGCGCTCGTCGACGAGGTGGAGCTCGGCGTTGGTGCCCTGACGGATGCTGGAGCCCGCATGGAAGACCGCGTCCCCCGCCCGGAACAGGCTCGCGTCCGGCCCGGCGGCGACGACCTCGCCCGCGGCGTCGAAGCCGAGCACCGTCCACCCCCCGTCCGCCGGCGCCGCCCGCCGGCGGATCTTGGTGTCGACCGGGTTGACCGAGACCGCCCGCACCCGGACGAGGAGGTCGCGGCCCGTCGGCGCGGGCGGGTCGGGGAGTTCGACGTCGACGAGGGACTGGGGGTCGGACGGGGGCAGCGATCGCTGGTAGCCGACGGCGCGCATGGGCTCTTCTCCGTGGTTCGGGCGGCCGCAGTCTTCCGCCGCGCGGCGCACGGGCGCAAGGGCGCGACCTTGAACGCCCGCGCGTTTGCGGGCACATGAGCCGCGATGACCCCCGGTGCCCGCCTCTCCGCCGCGATCGAGCTTCTGGACGCGACCCTCGCCGGCGCCCCGGCGGAACGCGAGCTGACGCGCTGGGCGCGCGCGAGCCGCTTCGCCGGCTCCAAGGACCGCGCCGCGGTCCGCGACCTCGTCTACGACGGCCTCCGCCGCCGCCGCTCGCTCGGCTGGAAGGGCGGCGGCGACAGCGGCCGGGCGCTCGCCCTCGCCCAGGCGGCGGAGACGGGCGACCCCGACGCGCTCTTCACCGGCGAGGGCTTCGACCCCGCCCCGCTCACCGCGGCGGAGCGCGCCGCCCTCGCCCGCGACCTCGCCGACGCGCCGGAAGCGGTGCGCCTCGACATCCCCGACGCGCTCCGCGACACCCTCGCCGCCTCGCTCGGCGCCGACTTCGCCGCCGTGCTCGCGGCGATGCGCGAGCGGGCGCCGGTCGACCTCCGGGTCAACACCCTCAAGACCACGCCCGACGCCGCCACCGTCGTCCTCGCCCGGGACGGCGTGCAGGTCGCGCGCCACCCGCTCGCCCGGAACGCGCTGCGCGTCCTCGACAACCCGCGCCTCGTCGCCGCGAGCCGGGCCTACACCTCGGGCATGGTCGAGCTCCAGGACGCCTCGAGCCAGGTCGTCGCCGAGACCGCCGGGGCGCGGCCGGGAATGACCGTCCTCGACTACTGCGCCGGCGGCGGCGGCAAGACCCTCGCGCTCGCCTCCGAGTTGCGCGGCGAGGGCCGGCTGATGGCGTGGGACGTCAACCCGCGGCGCATGGCCGACCTTCCCCAGCGCGCCGCCCGCGCCGGCGCCACCGTCCGCATCCTCGACGACGGCGAGCGCGCGCGCCTCGGCGCGGTCTGCGACCTCGTCCTCGTCGACGCCCCGTGCTCGGGCACCGGCGCGTGGCGGCGCAAGCCCGAGGGCAAGTGGCGCCTGACCCCCGAGGCCCTCGCGGCGTTCCCGCCGCTCCAGGACGAGATCCTCGACGCCGCCGCGCGCAAGGTCCGTCCGGGCGGGGCGCTGGTCTACTCGACCTGCTCGCTCGTCGCCGCCGAGAACGAGGCCCGCGCCGCCGCCTTCGCCGCCCGCCACCCGGCCTGGACGGCGGAAGGCGAGCGCCGCCTCAGCCCGCTCGACGGCGGCGACGGCTTCTTCATCGCCCGCTTCCGCGCCCCCGCCCGCAAACGCGCAACAGCCTGAGCGCATTTACGCCCCTGTCACATTACCTGTGGTTGAAGAATTCCCGTACCGGTATAGTAGCCGGCAGAACGGGAGACCAGACGGTTGCAGGACAGGAGCCACGCACGGGCGCTCGGGGCCGGTGACTATCGCACCGGCCGCACCGGCCGCACCGGGGCGACGCTCGCGGCGGCCGGGGCGCTGCTTCTCGCCGCGACGCTCGCCGGGCTCTGGACCGGGCCGGTCGCGATCCCCGCGGCGCTCGCCGTCGCGCTCCTCGTCTTCGGCGGCTATCTCGTCACCCTGCGCGCCGGGCTCGCGCGCGTCGCCGCCTCCGGACCGGCGCGGCTCGCGCGGCTCTACGAGAGCCACCCCGACCCGGTGCTCGTCACCGACCTCGCCGGGCGCATCCTCGCCCGCAATCCCGCCGCCCGCGACGAGGCCCTCGCCGACGGTGGCCGGCTGCGCCAGCGCCTCGCCCGCACCGCCGCCCTCGACGGCACCGCCGAGGCGCCCGGCGACGGGCACCGGCGCCTCGTCGTCGTCCGCACCGGCGCGCGGCGCCTGCTCTGGCGGATCGAGCACGCCGGGGCGCGCGCCTGTCCCGCGGCCGGCCTCCGCGACCCCGGCGTGCCGTGGCTCCGCCTCGACGCCGCCGGAGCCGTCGTCGACGCCAACCCCGCCGCGGCGGCGCTCGCCGGCGGCGAGCCTAGCCTCGACGGCCTCTTCGCCGATCTGCCGCTGCGCCCCGACGGCGTCCACCGCCTCGCCGGCTCGGGCGAGGCGGTGCGCGTCGTCGTGCTCCCCGGCGAGGGCGAAACCCGCGACCTGCTGCTGATGCCGCTCAACGGGGCCGAGGTCTCGGGGCTCGTCCCCGACCACTTCCTCGACGAGCTCCCGGTCGCGCTCGCCCGCCTGACGCCGGAAGGGCGGCTCACCTACGCCAACCGGGCCGCGCGGGCGCTCCTCGGACCGGACGCCCGTCCCGGCGCCGCCCTGCCGAGCCTGATCGAGGGCCTCGGCCGGCCGATCGCCGAGCGCATCGCCGACACCGCCCGGGGCCGCGCCCTCGGCCGCTCCGAGGTGGCGCGCGGCGCCGTCGAGGGGCAGGAGATCTTCCTCCAGGTCGCCTTCACCCGCGCTACCCTCGACGGCGCGGCCTCGATCCTCGCGGTGTTCTCCGACGCCACCGAGCTCAAGACCCTCGAGGCGCAGTTCGTCCAGTCCCAGAAGATGCAGGCGGTCGGCCAGCTCGCCGGCGGCGTCGCCCACGACTTCAACAACCTGCTGACCGCGATAAACGGCCACTGCGACCTGCTGCTCATGCGCCACGACGTCGCCGACCAGGAGCACGGCGACCTCATGCAGATCCGCCAGAACGCCAACCGCGCCGCGGCCCTCGTCCGCCAGCTCCTCGCCTTCTCGCGCAAGCAGACCCTGCGCCCGACGGTCATCAACCTCCAGGACACGCTCTCCGAGCTCACCCACCTGCTCAACCGGCTGCTGACCGACAAGGTGACGCTCCGCATCGAGCACGCCCCCGACCTCTGGCCGGTGCGCGTCGACGAGCGCCAGCTCGAGCAGGTGATCATGAACCTCGTCGTCAACGCCCGCGACGCGATGCCCCGCGGCGGCGAGGTCAGGATCGCCACCCGCAACGTCCGCCTGGGGCGCGACCTCCACCGCGACCGCGCCGTCATCCTCGGCGGCGACTACGTGGTGATCGAGGTCGCCGACTCCGGCCACGGCATCCCCGAGGGCAAGCTCAACAAGATCTTCGAGCC
>CAZEGY010000311.1:0-4269 GCA_964511815.1 uncultured Rhodovulum sp. | reverse complement strand
TCGTCGTAGTTCATCGAGGCCGAGCGCAGGGTGTCGCAGATCAGCGCCACCGCCTCGTCGTCGGCGAGGATGCGCGGATAGACCGAGAAGATCGACGACGAGGCCGGGTCCTCGATGTGCTGGTCGAGCTCGACCGGATTGCTCCGCGCGATGCGGATCAGCTGGAACATCAGGCAGAGAAGATCCTGGAAATCCTGGGTCTTCCAGTGCGGCCCCTTGAAGACCTTGGCGATGTCCTTGAGCGTGTGGACGATGCCGTGCCGGTTGTTCGAGATGACGAAGGCGCCGGTGGCGGCGCCGGCGATCATCATCATCTCGTAGGGCAGCGAGTGGAGGATGATCCCGATCTTGCCCCCGGCGATGACGTAGCCGCCGAAGACCATGACGAAGACGATGACGATGCCGACGATACCGATCATGCTCTCACCCGAGGCTGGCCGAGGGCCGGTCTAGCGGGCGGGGACTTAACAAAGCGTGAGGGCGCGGCCGCGCCGCGGCTCAGGGCGCCGGGCGCACCGCGTCGCGGACCGCCGTGGCGGCGTCCTGTATCCGGTTCTCGTCGTCGTCGGGCTGGCTGTTGGTCTGGACGGTGACGAGCAGGTCCTCGTCCTCGAACCAGACGTAGAGCGTGCGGAAGCCGAGCGTCGTGCCCTGATAGAACCAGATGTCGCCGTAGGGCGCCATTCGCGCCTTGACGAGGCCGAGCCCGAAGCCCTGCGGGTCGTCCGCCGACACGTCGGCGATCGGCTCGCCGGTGCGGGTCGAGACCAGCTGCTGCCACTCGGCCTGCTGCTCCGGCGGCACGACCTCGCCCGAGAACACCGCCCGCATCCAGGTGTCGACGTCGCGCGCCGACGCCACCGCGCCGCCGGCCGCCTGTGCCCACGAGGTGCTGTCGCCCTTCACGTCGCGCCCGATCAGCGGCAGGTTCCACGACTCGGTGCAGTCCGGCGGCTGGTAGTCGGCGCAGGCGGTGCTCTCGAAGTAGCCGTCCGCCATCCGCGCCACCACCTCCGGCGGATAGGTGCCGGCGCTGTAGAAGGTCTGTCCGAGCCCGAGCGGCGCGATCACCATCTCCTCGACCAGCTCGGCGTAGGGCTTCTGCGCCGCCTTGGCGGCGATCATGCCGGCGAGGATGTAGTTGGTGTTGGAGTAGTGATAGCCGTGCGTCACCGGCAGGTCGTTCTCGCCGGTCGGGTAGACCAGCGCGATCAGTTCCTCCGCGGTGAGGTCGCGCTTCGGCTCCTCGACCCAGATCCGCGACATCTCCTCGGTCTCGGAATAGTTGGGGATGCCGCTCGTCATGTCGAGCAGCCGCCGGATGCTGACGTCGCCCCACGCCGGATACTCGGGCAGCCACGTGCCGACGGTGTCGTCGATCGTCAGGAGCCCCGCGGCCTCGAGCTTGAGGACGATCGCCGCGGCGAAGGACTTCGACGTGCTGCCCATCGCGAAGAGCGTGTCCTTGCCCACCGGCGGCGCGTCGTCGGCGCGCCCGGTCCGGCCGGCGAAGGCCTCGATCCCCGGTCCGCCGTCGCCGAAGCTGACGTAGCCCGCGATCCCGGTGACGCCCTCGGGCGCCGCCCGCTCGGCCAGCCAAGCCTCGAGCGCCGCCTGCACCCGGCCCGCGTCGCCGTTCGCCGTCCCGTCGCCGGCCGCCTCGGCCCAGGCCGCGACCGGCAGCAGCACCCCGGCCACCGCCGGGAGAATCCACCCTCGTCCCATTTCCGAATCCCCCCGCGGCCCGATCCCATGCCGGCCGACGGCCCGAGTGTACCCGCTCCGCCGCCGTTCGGATACGCTCGGTGACACCCCCGCCGGACCGCCCGTGCCCGGGCCCGTCGTGCGGCCGTTTCGCACCTTTCCAGAGGGTTAACGCGCGAGGGCTAATCATGTTATATCAACGACTTGACCCTCGTCGCGCGCGCGCGACGGCACCGCCTCCGGGCGCATCGAAACCCTTTTCCGAGGCCTTCAGTGCACCGGCACGCCGGCGTTGCGGCTGGCGATGGTCAGCGTCACCGCATAGGCGGTCTCGGGGGCCATGCCGGCGAGCACGCTCGCCGCCGCCTCGGGACGCATCCGCGCGAGGAGCCCCGAGGCGAAGGAGACGTCCATCCGCTCGAAGATCCGCGCCGCCTCGGCCGGCTTCATCGCCTCGTAGACCGTCGTCATCCGGGCGATGTCGCGCTCGGCCGCCTTGTCGGCCATCGCCAGCGTGCCCTCGAGGTTCTTCTGCGCCGTCTCGAACGCCGCGAGCTGCTCCTTGAGCTTCGCCTCGGCCACGTCGAGGGTCTGGCGCCGGTCGGCGAGGCGCTTCTCCTCGGCGTCGAGCTGCGCCTCGCGCGCGCGGATCGCCGCGAGGAGCGCGTCGCCGTCCTGCCCCGGGGCCGGGGCCGCTCCCGACGCCGCCTCGCCGATGCCTTCGGCGAGTGCCCAGCCGTCGTCGCTCAGCCGGAGCGCGGCCGATGCGAGGAAGCACAGCACGATGAGCCCGATCCCCCCGAGCCGCCGGTCGCCCATGCCGTCAGCGTCCCCCGGCGGCGAGCGCGCTCAGCGCCTCGAGGATCGCCTCCTCGCCCACCGCGTCCGCCGCGGCGCCCGGCTTCGCCGCGGCGCCCTTCGCCCGCCGCAGCGGGTTCTCCACCGGCACGAGCGCCCGCGGCTTCGGCACCTCGGCGAGGTTCATCGCCACCGCCGGCGCCTCCGCCGCCACCTCGGGCGGCCTGGCGAGCGCCATGAGATCGGCCACCGCGAAACCCACCTCCACGCCCCGCTCCCCGGCCACTGGCACGGCCGCGAGGGGCGCACGGACCGGCTCGGGCGCGGGCGGCGGCCCGGGCGGCGGCGCGGGCGACCGGACCGGCTCCGGCGCGGGCGGCGGCGCGGCCGGCGCCGCGGCGATCAGGAGGCGGAGCTGGTTCGCCGCCGCCTCGGCCTTGCCGATCAGCCGGTCGAGATCGGCGCGGGTCTCCTGCGAGGCGCCGCGGGCCTCGTCGAGCGTCGTCCGGGCGAGCTCGATCTGGCGGGTGAGCGTGACGATCGAGCCGCCGAGGCCGCGGTCGAGCGACTTCAGATCCTGCACCCGCCGCCCGAGCACCCAGCAGTAGCCCCCGGCGAAGAGCGTCGCCGCGATCAGCAGGCCGTTCATCAAGAGATCCATGCCGCCCTCCTCAACCGAGCACGAATTCGGTGATCAGGAGATCGCGCACCCGGCCCTCGCCGGTGACGACCTGGACCCGGCGGAGCATCTGCGCGCGCAGCTTGACGAGCGACGCCGGTTCCTCGAGGTCGCGGACCTCGACCGCGCGCAGGTAGGTGTTGAGCACGTCGACGACCCGCGGCATCAGCCCCGCGACCTCCGCCGCGCGCTCGGGCGCCACCTCGAGCTGGCCGCTGAAGCGCAGGAGCCGCGCGTTCGCCCCGGGCGCGAGCGAGATGGCGATGGGATCGAGCGGCACGAAGGCGGTGTCGGCGGGCAGACTTACCGCCCCCCCGCCGTGGCCGCCCCCGGCCCCGTGCCCGCCGCCCCCGCCGAGCAGCGCCGACGGATCGACGAGCCCCGACGAGGTCGCGTAGAAGCCGCCGCCACCGAGGGCGACGGCGGCGGCGAGGCCGACGAGGAGGCCCGCCCGGCGCTTCTTCTTCGGGGTTCCGGACTCGCCGGCCTTCTCCGGGGCTTCGCTCATCGCTCGCTCATCTTCGAGGGTCATGCTTCCGAGGGTCGTGCCAGATCGCGGCAATCCTTAAGACGCGCTTCCCTAACCAATCCTGAACGACCGGCGGAAGCCGCCCGCGTTCATGCCGGGTTACCGCAGTCCGCCGGCTCCTAACCAATCCTTAACCCGCCGGCGCCGACAGTCGCGGCGAACAGTTCCCGCGGAGCAGAAGGCTCGCCTTGCAGCACCTGAAGTCGATCTGGGATGGCCTCGACACCCGCCGCCGCGCCATCGCCGGGCTCGCCGCCCTCGCGGTCATCGCCGGCGTCGTCGGCATCTCGCGCGTCGCCACCCAACCCGACATGGCACTCCTCTACTCCGGCCTCGACGCCACCGCGGCGGGCGAGGTCGTCGCCGAGCTCGAGGCCGAGGGCATCGCCTTCGAGGTCTCCGACACCGCGATCCTCGTCGACCGCGCGGCGCGCGACCGCATCCGCATGACCCTCGCCGCGAAGAACCTGCCCGCCGGCGGGCCGGCCGGCTACGAGATCCTCGACGGCCTCTCGGGCTTCGGCACCACCAGCCAGATGTTCGACGCCGCCTACTGGCG
>CAZEGY010000310.1:1414-4305 GCA_964511815.1 uncultured Rhodovulum sp. | reverse complement strand
GAACGGCCCGGCCGAAGCAGTGCTTCGACTTTTCGGGCCGGGACCGGCTGGCGGTCGATCGCCAGGGCCGTCGGTATCAGAGCGGCGCGACCGCCGCGGCGAGCCAGCGGCGGAGGCGCTCGGGGGCCACGGGCTTGTTCATCAGGGCGACGCCGGCGTCGGCGCAGAGGGCGGCGACCTCGGGCGTCCGGTCGGCGGTGACGAGCATCGCCGGGATCGGGCCGTGGCGGGCGCGGAGCGCGGCGACCGCGGCGAGGCCGTCGGCGCCGTCGTCGAGGTGGTAGTCGGCGAGGATGACGTCGGGGGCGAGGCCGAGGTCGTCGAGGAGCGCGAGCGCCGCGTCGCCGCCGGTCGCGGTCAGCGCGCCGACGCCCCAGGCCTCGAGCAGGGTCGAGAACGCCTCGGCGACGGCGGCGTCGTTCTCGACGAGGAGCACGGTCATCGAGCCGGGGTCGAAGGTGGCGTCGCCCTCGGGCGCCGGGTGCTTCGCCGCCGGCGGGTCGGCGCGGGGCACGGTGACGCGGAAGCCGGTGCCGCGGCCCTCGACGGAGACGAGCTCGACCGGGTGGCGGAGGAGGGTACAGGCGCGCTCGACGATGGCGAGGCCGAGGCCGAGGCCGGAGGTCGCCTCGGCCCCGGGCAGGCGGCGGAACTCGCGGAAGACGGTCGCGCGATCGTCCTCGGGGATGCCCGGGCCGGTGTCCCAGACCTCGAGGCGCACCGCGTCCGGCAGGCGCCGGGCGCCGAGGAGCACCTTGCCGGTGCGGGTGTAGTTGACGGCGTTGGCGAGGAGGTTCTGGACGATGCGGCGGAGGTAGGTCGCGTCGGAGAGCACCGCGAGGCGCGAGGGGACGACGCGGAGGTCGAGGCCCTTCTGGCCGGCCATCGCGCGGAACTCGCCGCCGAGCCGGGCGAAGAGCGCGTCGAGCGGGATCGTCGCGAGGCTGATCGCCCGCTGGCCCGACTCCAGCCGCGAGATGTCGAGGAGGGCGGCGAGGATGCTCTCGACGCTGTCGAAGGCGCTCCTGATCCGCGCCACGGCGGTCCGCCGCTCGGCCTCGGTGCCGGCGGCGTCGAGCGCGGCGAGGAAGAGCTTGGCCGCGGAGAGCGGCTGGAGGAGGTCGTGGCTCGCGGCGGCGACGAAGCGCGTCCGCGCCGCCTGGGCGCGCTCGGCCTCGGCGAGGGCGTCGGCGAGGGCGAGGGTGCGCTCGTGGACGCGGGCCTCGAGGCTCTCGTTCGCCGCCTCGAGCGCGCGCTTGGTCGCGCGCTCGGCGGTCACGTCGGTGAAGGCGACGACGAAGCCGCCGAAGGGCATCTCGCGGGCGGAGAGGTCGAGGCTCGCGCCGCCGCGGGTGCGCAGGTCGAGCGCGAGCGGCGCGCGGCCCTCGCGGGCGACCCACGCGGCGAGGAGGTCGGCGGCGTCGCCTTCGGCCTGCCCGCGCAGGTGGTCGGCGAAGGCGGCGAAGCCGAGGCCGACGCGGAGGAGCTGCATCGGCGGGGCGAGGAGGGCGCGGAGGCGGGTGTTCCAGCCGACGAGGCGGCGCCCGGGGTCGAAGATGGCGATGCCCTGGTCGACGTGGTCGAGGGTGGCGCGGATCAGCACCGCCTGGGCGTCGAGGAGCTTGTCGCGCTCCTGGCGCTCGAGCTGGATGAGCGCGGTGATGTCGGTGTGGAGGATCGCGGTGCCGCCGCCGGGGGTGCGCTGCTCGCTGACCTGCACCCAGCGGTCGGCGACGGTCCGGACGTTGAAGGTCACCGAGGGGAGGCGGTGCTGGCGCAGCCGCTCGCGCATCCACTCGGGGCGGCGGAGGCCGTCGGGGAGCGCGAGGTGCGGGCTCGCCGCCGCCCGGCGGATGTACTCGGCGAAGCGCAGGCCGGGGGCGAGGTGGGCGCGGAGGTCGGGGAAGGTCTCGCAGAAGCGGCTGTTGGTCATCACCAGCCGCTCGTCGCTGCCGAAGAGGGCGAAGCCCTCGCGCACCGCCTCGATCGCGTCGGCGAGGTCGGCGCGCGCCGCCTCGGCCTCGGTCATCGCGAGGCTGAGGCGGGCGTTCGACTGGTTGAGGAGCTCGAGGGTCCGCTCGAGGTCGCGGGTCCGGCCGCGGACCTCCTCCTCGAGCATCAGCGCCCGCTGGAACTGGGCCCAGGCGGCGCCGCTCTCGTCGGTGGCCTGCTCGACGCGGTTCATGAGGACGGCGACGATCTTGAGGAGCTTGGCGTTCTGGCGCTCCACCGGATCGGCGGGATCGAGGAGCGACGGCGTCATGGCAGCGCCGCGCCGGGGGGATAGATGGCGAGGCCGGTGAAGGTCTGGTTGACGTGGACCGAGTGGAACTGCTCGCCGTAGGTCGAGAAGCCGACGACCTTGTGGCCGGCGAGGATGTCGGAGACCTCGCGCATCCCCTGGACCTGCTCGACGGCGACGCGGCGGAGGATGCAGTCGCAGGCGACGATGGTCTCGGGCGGGCCGCCGCTGGAGAGCTCGGCGAGGGCGGCGGCGAGGTGGGCGGCGATCGGGCGGGCCTCGGCGACGGTGAGCACGAGCCCGGCGTCGATCGCCGAGAAGAAGGTGAGGTCGCCGTTGGGCTCGACCTTCTGGATGGCGCGGACGTGGTGCTGGCCGCCGACGCGGACGACGATCGGGTGGGCGGCGAAGATGAACGGCGAGAGCTGGTCGGGGTCCTTGCCGACGAGGCGGGCGTATTCGCGGGCCGCGGGCTCGGCGTTGATCTCGCGGACGACGCGGGCCTCGGGGTCGGCGTCGGTGACGACCATCTTCACGTCGGAGGGCTCGAGGTTGTCGAACTTGAAGACCCGGACCGGGCAGCGCGAGCGCACGAGGGCGAGGACGGCGCGGTCGTCGCGGAAGGCGAGGCCGGAGGATCCGGGGGCGG
>CAZEGY010000310.1:0-1314 GCA_964511815.1 uncultured Rhodovulum sp. | reverse complement strand
GGCGAGGACGAAGGTGCGGCGGAAGTCGAAGCCGTCGCCGGCCGAGCCGCCGAAGAGCGGGATCGCCCCGAGCGCCCCGCGCAGGGCGGCGACGACCGCGTCCTCGCGGCGCGAGAGGCCGTCGACGAGGAGGAAGGCGAAGGTCCAGTCCCACCCCGGCGCCGCCGGCCCGAGGCTCGCGCGCGCCGCGGCGACCGCCTCGGCGGCGGCGCGGGCGTCGAGGGCGGCGAGGCCGTCGACGAGGACGGTCCGCGCCTCGAAGAACCCGGCGCGGAAGCCGATCGCGACGATCTCGCCCTCGACGTAGCCCGGGCTCGCGATCTCGCCGGCGGTCGTGCAGCCGATGACGGGCGTCCCGGGGAAGCGTGCCGCCGCCTCCGCGGCGATGGCGGCGCGGTCGCCCTTCGGGCTGACGAGGAGGACGAGGAGGGCGCAGCCGCCGTCGCCGAGCTCGGCGGCGAGCGCGGCGATGGCGGCGCCGTGGTCGGCGACCGGGGCGTGCGCCGTCGCGACCGCCCGCACCGCCTCAGCTCCGCCGGCCGAGGATCGCCCCGAAGCGGGCGTTCTGGGCGAGGAGCACCGCCTGGGTCCGGCTGTGGACGTGGAGCTTGCGGAGGATCGCGGTCAGGTGGGCCTTGACGGTGGTCTCGGCGATCTCGAGCTCCCAGGCGATCTGCTTGTTGAGCTTGCCCTCGCAGACGAGCTCGAGGATGCGCCCCTGCTGCGGCGTCAGGCTGCGCATGCGCTCGACCACGGTGTCGGCGTCGAGCTCCGCTCCCGCCTCGGGGGCGTAGTAGCCCTCGGGGGTGTAGGTCCCGCCGCCGCGGATGCGGCCGAGGGCCTCGACGAAGACCTCGCGCCGGCTGTGCTTGGGCACGAAGCCCGCGGCGCCGGCGCGGAGCGCCGAGGCGATCAGGCGGTCGTCGGTGAGCGAGGAGACGACGACCACGGGCGTGTCGCCGGCCGAGCGCTTGAGGCGCACGAGGCCGTCGAGGCCGTCGACGTCGGGGAGCTTGAGGTCGAGGAGCACGACGTCGGGCGGGGCGTCGCCCTCCAGCCGGGCGATGCCCTCGGCGAGCGAGGCCGCCGTCGCCACCTCGCGGACGCCGAGCGCGGTGCGCAGCGTCATCGCCAGCGCCTCGCAGAACAGCGGGTGGTCGTCGACGATGAGCGCCCTGTCGAGCCGCGCCTCCGGGGTCGGTGGTCCGAGGTCCGCCAAGGGGACGGCTCCTTATCGCTTCGCCTGCGGCGAGGCTAGCACATCGCGGCCGGCCGGCGAGGGCGACGAAGGTCTGAGGGCTGGTGCGGGCGGTC
>CAZEGY010000309.1:0-4336 GCA_964511815.1 uncultured Rhodovulum sp. | reverse complement strand
CCTCGGGGTTGTAGCCGTAGGCGCCGAAGGGCGAGGTGCCGGCGGTGCCGATCCATTTCGAGCCGCCCTCGTGGCGGCCCTGCTGCTCGGCGAGGCGCTCGGCGAGGGCCTTCATCAGCGCGTCGAAGCCGCCCGCCGCCTCGATCGCGGCGCGCTCCTCGGGGGAGAGGTGCTTGTCGGCGAGCCGGCGGAGCCAGTCGGGCGGCAGGTCGAGACGGGCGACGACTTCGGAAAGGGTGAGGGTTTCCAGACCCTTGAACGCCGATCCGAAGGCGCGGTCGTAGCGATCGAAGTGGCGCTCGTCCTTCACGAGCGCGGTGCGGGCGAGGTGGTAGAAGCCCTCGACGTCGTAGCGGGCGAGGCCGAGGTCGAGGGCGGCGAGGAAGTCGAGGTACTCGCGGAGCGAGACCGGCACCCCCTCCCCGCGCAGCGCGGCGAAGAAGGGGGCGAACATCAGAGGAGCCCGAAGCGCCCGGCCGCGATGGTGGCGACGAGGGTCACGAGCAGGAAGAGGATGCCGTGGACGGCGGCGTACTGGAGCTTGTCGTAGCGGTCGCCGCCGCGGCGCACGGCGCGGCGCCATCCGAAGACGGCACCGAGGACGAAGGCGAGGAGCAGCAGCATCGAAGTCTCATCCGTTCTCGAGGCGCATCAGCGCCGCGAGCTGCGCCTGCTCGCGGGCGAGCGCCCCGTCGGCGTCGCCGAAGCCATAGCGGGCCCAGCGGAGACTGTCGAGGCGGGCGGCCTGCGCGGCCGCGGGGTGGCCCTCGGCGGCGAGGGCCTCGGCCTTGATCGAGAGGAAGCCGGCGAGGAGGATGGCGTTCTGGCCGGCGATCGCGGCCTTCTCGTGGCGGTCGGCGAGGGCGATGGCGATGTCGTACTGGCCGGTGCCGAGCGCCATCGCCGCGAGGTGGACGCCGGCCTGGGCGGTGCGCACGTCGTCGTCGCCGAATGTGTCGCGGAAGAGCGTGTAGGCCTCGGTGAAGTTCTTCGCCGCCGCCTCGGGGTCGTGGCGGAGGGTCAGCCGCCCGAGGGTCAGCAGCGCGACGCCGAGGCGGTGGTCGACGGGGCGCATCTCGGCGGCGATCTGGGCGGCGAGGGTCGCGGCCTGGAGGCGCCGGCCGCGCGGGGCGTTGCGGTCGAGCGCGGCCTCGATGGCGTTCGCCCACGCCCGCGACTCGGGCGCCCGCGCCGTCCGCGGCAGGCCGCGGCCGGCGGGGTTCACCCGGTCGAGCACCTTCGGCAGCGTCGCCGCGGCCTCGGCGCGGGTCATGCCGCTGCGGAACTCGGGCTGGTAGAGCGCGCGCAGGATCGTCATGTCGAAGCGCGTCGCCATGCCGTGGAAGTTGTCGTCGTTCCAGATCGAGTCGGGCAGGCGGTAGAGGTCGTCGGCCGGCCCGAGCGCCTGGGTGATCTCCTCGTGCAGGCAGTCGCGCACGTCCTGGGGCGTGGTGTCGAGCGGCAGGAAGATCGCCGCCTCCTCCAGCGTCTTCTGGTCGGGCCAGCGCACCCGGGCGTCGGCGGAGCGGCGCATGAAGCCGCGCCAGTCGCGCTCGCCCGGGACGATGAAGCAGGCGGCGGAGGGGAAGACCTTGGCGATCTGCGCCGACGGCACCGCCTCGATGAAGATGTGGGCGGCCCCGGGGTCGGCGGTCTCGGCGATGTCGATGCCGGCCTCGGCGCGGAGGCGGGCGAGGAGCGCCTCGAGGTCGGGGCGGTAGGGGGCGAGCTCGGGCGAGGCGAGGTAGACCCGGACCGGGTGCTCGTAACGCAGGAGGTGGGGGAGCTTCTCGCCGTTCTCGAGCTCGAAGGTGAGGTCGAGGAAGTCCGCGGCGAGCTCGGCGTTCGAGCGCGCGACGCCCTTGGGCAGCACGACCTTGCCGAAGCGGACCGAGGTGATCGGCTCGCGCGGGCCCGGCCCGGCGGCGGGGACGGTGGCGCAGGCGGCGAGCGCGAGGAGGCCGAGCGCGAGGGCGAGCGAGGGGGCGAGGCGGGAGGCGCGGCGCGCGGAAAGGATCGGGGGCACGGGCCGAGGGACGGGCCGAGGGACGGGTCGAGGCACGGGTGGAAGCACGGGCGGGGCGCTCAGCGCACGTACTTGATGAACGGGGTCGCCCGTCCGATGCGGTCATAGAGGGCGCGGGCCTTGGTGTTGAACTCCTGGGTGAGCCAGTAGACGTTCGGCGTGCCGTTGGCGTCGGCCATCGCGTAGACCGCCTCGATCAGCGCCCGGCCGGCGCCGGTGCCGCGGACCTCGGGGTCGACGAAGAGATCCTGGAGGTAGCAGACGTCCGCGACCTGCCAGCCGTGGCGGTGGAAGATGACGTTGGCGATACCGACGGGGGTGTCCTCCCGCCAGGCGAGGAGGCCGCGGTAGTCGGTCACGCCGGGATCGACGAGGCGCGCGAACGACGAGGCGTAGACCGCCTCGGGGAGCGCGGTGCCGTAGAAGGCGAGGTAGGCCTCCCAGAGCCGCCGCCAAGCGGCCTCGTCCTCGTGGCGGAGGGGCTCGACCCGGATCATGCCCGGCGACCGTCGGGCAGCGCCCGGCGCGGGGCGATCAGCCGCGGAGCTTGCGCACGTTCGAGCGGGTCTTGACGCGGATGGGCCGCAGCGCCGCAGAGGCGATCCGCAGCGGGTCGCGGCCGGCCGCCGCCGCCACCGCGGCGCCCTCGGTCGCCGCCGCGAAGGCCGTCGCCTTCTCCGTCACCATGCCGACGGCCTCGCCGGCGGTCATCGCGCCTTGCGCCATCTTCATGGTGCGTCGCAATATGACCTCGTAGGCCGCCATCGACATCTGGCCGTAGGCGGTCAGGAGATTCGCCCACGCTGTCGCGACTTTCAGGGGATCGTACGGGGAATTCATTGGAGCAATCCTTTTGTTGCAGTGCAACATAGCAAGCGGGTCGGCGGCTGTCACCGTGCAATCTCCGCATGGCGGTCATGATCGGCGGCCCCTTGCCATGAAGGCGAGGCGCTCGAAGAGGTGGACGTCCTGCTCGTTCTTGAGGAGCGCCCCGTGGAGCCGCGGCAGCACGTCCTTCGGGTCCTGGCGCAGGTCCTCGGGGCCGAGATCGTCGGCGAGGAGGAGCTTCAGCCAGTCGAGGGCCTCCGAGGTCGAGGGCTTCTTCTTGAGCCCCGGGGTCTCGCGAAGCTCGAAGAACTGGGTGAGCGCCGCGCGGACGAGCCGCGGCTTGATGCCGGGGAAGTGGACGGCGACGATGCGCGCCAGCGTCTCCTCGTCGGGGAAGCGGATGTAGTGGAAGAAGCAGCGGCGCAGGAAGGCGTCGGGCAGCTCCTTCTCGTTGTTGGAGGTGATGACGACGATCGGGCGGGTCGCGGCGCGGACGGTCTCGCCGGTCTCGTAGACGAAGAACTCCATCCGGTCGAGCTCCTGGAGGAGGTCGTTCGGGAACTCGATGTCGGCCTTGTCGATCTCGTCGATCAGCAGCACGACCTTTCCCTCGGACCCGAACGCCTTCCACAACGGCCCGGGACGGATGTAGTTGCGCACGTCGTGGACGCGGGCGTCGCCGAGCTGGCTGTCGCGGAGACGGCTGACCGCGTCGTACTCGTAGAGGCCCTGCGCCGCCTTGGTCGTCGACTTCACGTTCCACTCGATCAGCGGCAGCGCGAGGCCGGTGGCGATCTGGCGGGCGAGCTCGGTCTTGCCGGTGCCGGGCTCGCCCTTGACGAGGAGCGGGCGCTCGAGGGTGATCGCGGCGTTGACGGCTATGGTGAGGTCGGGGGTCGCGACGTAGTCGGCCGAACCTTCGAATTTCATCGGCCCTGCATCCGTTTCGACCATCTCAGCCGGGAAGCCTAACAGGGCATGGCGGTTAAGCAAGTTCCGTCGTGACAACGTTGTGGAATCCCTATATCGGGTGCGCAGCGAAACGATCGGGGCCAGAGCAGGGGGGCCGCCGACAACCGGCGACACCCGCAACGGCCACGTGTGCATTTGAGGTGTGAGAGTCGATGAAGGCCGAGACCAGGTTCGATGTCGAGTACCAGCCGAGCGAAGACGAGCCGTTCATGAACCCCCGACAGCTCGACTACTTCCGCCGCAAGCTTCTCGCCTGGAAGTCTTCGATCCTCGCCGAGAGCCGCGGCACCGTCGAGGCGATGCAGGAAGGTACTCGCAACATTCCCGACATCGCCGACCGCGCCTCCGAGGAGACCGACCGCGCGCTCGAGCTGCGCACCCGCGACCGCCAGCGCAAGGTGGTCTCGAAGATCGACGCGGCGCTTCGCCGCATCGAGGAGGGCAGCTACGGCTACTGCGAGGAGACCGGCGAGCCGATCTCGCTGAAGCGCCTCGACGCCCGCCCGATCG
>CAZEGY010000308.1:0-4352 GCA_964511815.1 uncultured Rhodovulum sp. | reverse complement strand
GGAGCTGAAGGGCGAGATCGCGGAGTTTCGGGCCGAGACGCGGACGGAGTTCGCCGCCGTCCGCGCCGAGATGGCGGGCCTCAAGGCCGAGATGTTCCGTTTCATGTACATGCAGGCGATGGGCATCGTCGGGCTGACCGTCGGTCTCACCGTCACGCTCATCAAGCTCCTGCCCTGACCGCCGGCCGTCACGACCGGTAGTCGGCGTTGATCTCGATGTAGCGGTGGGTGAGATCGCAGGTCCAGACCACCGCGGCACCGGAGCCGATGCCGAGATCGACGGCGATCACCAGCTCCTCGCGTTTCATGTAGGCGGCGCCGTCGGCCTCGCGGTAGTCGGGCGAGACCCAGCCGCGGTCGGCGACGAGGATGTCGCCGAAGCGGATCGACAGGCGGTCGCGGTCGGCCTCCTCGCCGGCCTTGCCGACGGCCATGACGACCCGGCCCCAGTTCGGATCCTCGCCGGCGATCGCGGTCTTGACGAGGGGGGAGTTGGCGATCGAGAGGCCGATGCGCTTCGCGGCGGCGTCGGAGGCGGCGCCGGTCACCCGGACCTCGACGAACTTCGTCGCGCCCTCGCCGTCGCGCACCACCTGCTTGGCGAGGTCGAGCATGACGGTCTCGAGCGCGGCCTCGAAGGCGGCGAGGCGCGGGTCGGCGTCGGTGAGCGGCGCCATCGGCGCCTTGCCGGTGGCGGCGAGGTAGAGCGAGTCGGAGGTCGAGGTGTCGCCGTCGACGGTGATGCAGTTGAAGGTGCGCGCGTTCACCCGGGAGACCAGCGCCTGCAACGTCGCCTGCTCGACGGCGGCGTCGGTGAAGAGGAAGACGAGCATCGTCGCCATGTCGGGGGCGATCATCCCCGAGCCCTTGGCGAAGCCCGCGATCGTCACCGGCACGCCGTCGAGGTCGGCGGTCGCGGTCGCCCCCTTCGGGAAGGTGTCGGTCGTCATGATCGCCTGCGCCGCGGCCTCGGCGCCTCCGGCGTCGAGGCCGTCGCGGAGGGTGTCCATCACCGCGACGATGCGCTCGGCGGGCAGGGGCTCGCCGATGACGCCGGTCGAGGCGACGAGGACGTGCTCCTCGGAGATGCCGAGCGCGGCGGCGCAGGCGGCGACCGTCGTCCGCACCGCGGTGCGGCCGGCGCCGCCGGTGAAGGCGTTGGAGTTGCCCGAGTTGACGAGGATCGCGAAGCCGCCGTCGCCCGACTCGCCGCCGGCGAAGGCGGCGACGCGGTCCTGGCACCAGAGGACCGGCGCCGAGCGCGTCGCCGAGCGGGTGAAGACGCCGGCGAGCGTCGCCCCTTCGTCGACGGCGGCGAGCATCACGTCGAGCCGGCCCGCGTAGCGGACCCCGGCCTCGGCGGCGGCGAAGCGCACGCCGGCGATGGCCGGCAGCGCCGGGAAGCCGGCGGGTGCCAGCGGCGAGACCGGGGCCACGGGGCGCGCCGCCTCAGTTGGTCAGCAGGTCCGACTCGCGGATCGCCGCGGACGGCAAGCCGGTGTCGGGGCGCTCGACCTCGGCGGCGGCGCGGAGCTCGGTCAGCTTCGCCTCGAGCGCGGTCTGGCGGATCTGGTTCTCGATCTGCGGCCGCACGGTGTCGAGCGCCGGCGGCGCCGACTCGCGGGCCTCCTCGAGGAGGATCAGGTGATAGCCGAACTGGGTCTGGATCGGACCCGCGACCTCGCCCGCGCTCATCCCCTTCACCGCTTCCTCGAACTCCGGCACCATCTGCCCGAGGCCGAACCAGCCGAGGTCGCCGCCGTTGGCGGCCGAGCCGTCGGTCGAGTTCTCCTTGGCCACGTCGGCGAAGGCCTTGCCGCCGTCGATCTCGGCCTTGAGTGCGGTCGCCTTGTCCTCGCTGTCGACGAGGATGTGGGCGGCGTGGAACTCGGGCTGCGGCTGGAAGCTCGCGATCTCGGTGTCATAGGCGGCCTGCACCGCCTCGTCGGTCACGGCGTCGGCGACGACGGCCCCGGCGGCGAGGTTGGCGAGCGCGCCGCGGCGGTCGTTCTCGAGCTGGACGCGGACCGCGAGCGGGTCGTTCGCCGGGTCGGTCGAGACGGTGTCGGCGAGGATCGCCTGGTCGACGAGCTGGTCGAGCAGGCCGGTCATCAGCGTGTCGTCGGGGAGGTCCTGGTACTGGGGCGGCAATTGGTCGCGGAGGGCGATGAGGTTGCCGAGGGTGATCTCGGTGCCGTTCACCGTCGCGAGGACGGTGTCGACGTCGTAGGAGGCCGCGGCCTCGGCGGGCTGCGGCGCATCGGCCGGAGCCTCCGGGGCGGCGTCCTGGGCATGGACGGTCGTCGCAAGCGCGAGGCCGGCGATGAGTCCGGCCGCGAGATGGCTGCGCATGTCGATCTCCTGTTCGCGCCGGCCGCTCGGGCCGCGCACTCGAATGAATTCCGCTCGGGCACCCGCGGCCCGGAGCGTTCCGGGGGCGGCGTGCGTTGACAGCAACGGTGCACCCGCTTACATGCCTTGCCGGCCGGAAGCGGCGCCTCCCGCGCCATTCGCGGATGCTTAGACGCTTCGATGCCGGCGAACAAGCGCCCGCCTCATGACAAATCGGTGGGTGCAACGGGTCGGCGGCGGGTCGCCGGAAAACGCCTGCAGGATTTGAGGACGTCTGTTCATGCTGGGATTGGGGACGATCGCGAAGAAGGTGTTCGGAACGCCGAACGACCGCAGGATCAAGTCCGTCCGCCCGCTCGTCGAGAGGATCAACGCGCTCGAGCCCGACTTCCGGGCGCTCGACGACGCCGGGCTCATCGCCAAGACCGCCGAGTTCCGCGAGCGCCTCGGCAAGGGCGAGGCGCTCGACGACCTCTTGCCCGAGGCCTTCGCCAACGCCCGCGAGGCGGCGCGGCGCACCCTCGGCCTGCGGCCGTTCGACGTGCAGCTGATGGGCGGCATCTTCCTCCACCAGGGCAACATCGCCGAGATGAAGACCGGCGAGGGCAAGACCCTGATGGCGACGCTGCCGGTCTATCTCAACGCGCTGACCGGGCGCGGCGTTCACGTCGTCACCGTCAACGACTATCTCGCCCGTCGCGACGCCGAGTGGATGGGCCTCGTCTACCACGCGCTCGGGATGACGGTGGGCGTCGTCGTGCCGAACATGCCCGAGGACCAGAAGAAGGTCGCCTACGACGCCGACGTCACCTACGCCACCAACAACGAGCTCGGCTTCGACTACCTGCGCGACAACATGAAGTCCGACCTCGCCCAGGTGCTCCAGCGCGATCACTATTTCGCCATCGTCGACGAGGTCGACTCGATCCTGATCGACGAGGCGCGGACGCCGCTGATCATCTCGGGGCCGAGCCAGGACCGCTCCGGGCTCTACATCGCCATCGACAAGCTCATCCCCGAGCTCCGGCCCGAGCACTACGACCTCGACGAGAAGCAGCGCACCGCGACGCTGACCGAGGAAGGCAACGAGTACGTCGAGATCCGCCTCCACGAGATGGGCCACCTCGCCGAGGACGCGACGCTCTACGACCCCGAGAGCACCAACATCGTCCACCACGTCAACCAGGCGCTGCGCGCCCACGTCCTCTTCCACCGCGACAAGGACTACATCGTCCGGGGCGGCGAGGTGATGCTCATCGACGAGTTCACCGGCCGGATGATGACCGGGCGCCGCCTCTCCGAGGGGCTGCACCAGGCGATCGAGGCCAAGGAAGGCGTCGAGATCCGCCCCGAGAACGTCACCCTCGCCAGCGTCACCTTCCAGAACTACTTCCGCCTCTACGAGAAGCTCGGCGGCATGACCGGCACCGCGGCGACCGAGGCCGACGAGTTCTTCGAGATCTACAAGCTCGGCGTCGTCGAGGTGCCGACGAACAAGCCCGTCATCCGCGCGGACCACGACGACCAGGTCTTCCGCACCGCGCGCGAGAAGTACGAGGCCATCGTCGTCGAGATCAAGCGCGCCCACGAGGCCGGCCAGCCGATCCTCGTCGGCACCACCTCGATCGAGAAGTCCGAGACGCTTTCGGAGATGCTGAAGAAGGCCAAGGTTCCGCACAACGTGCTGAACGCCCGCTACCACGAGCAGGAGGCCGAGATCGTCGCCGAGGCCGGCGCCCCGGGTGCGGTGACGATCGCGACGAACATGGCCGGCCGCGGCACCGACATCCAGCTCGGCGGCAACGTCGACATGCGCGTCGTCAAGCAGCTCGAGGCCGCCGAGCGCGAGGGCCACCAGCTCGATCCGGCCGAGGCGCGCGCCCGCGTCGAGGCCGAGGTCGCCGACACCAAGGCGCGGGTGATCGCGGCCGGCGGCCTCTACGTCCTCGCCACCGAGCGCCACGAGAGCCGGCGCATCGACAACCAGCTCCGCGGCCGCT
>CAZEGY010000307.1:0-4354 GCA_964511815.1 uncultured Rhodovulum sp. | reverse complement strand
GCCAGTTCGGACACGTCCGCCTCGGCGACGCCCTCGACGATGGCCTCCGCGGCTTCCCGGGAGAGGCCGGCGTCGGTCAGGCGCTTGGCGAACTTGAGCGTGTCGATTCTCAACGTGGCGGCCATCGTCCTTCCTCACGGTGAACATAGGGCAGTCGCGAGCCGCTTGCGAGCCCGCCGGCGGGGTCGTCGCCTTCAGCCGAAGGCGGCGTCCTTCTCGATGAAGCGGATGGCCCCGGCCTTGGCCTGGGCCTGGATCGCCTTGGTGATCTCGATCTGCGCCGATTCGCCCTCCTTGCGGGTGACGTCGGTCAGGGCGGCGAGCTCCTCGACGTAACGCTCGGAGAGGCGGCGGGGCATGTTGTCGAGGATGAAGGCGACCGTGGCGCTGCCCTTGGCCTCGCCGAGCTTCAGCGCCTTGAGCAGCACCTCCTCGGGAACGTCACGGACCACGCCCGCGAGGTCGCGGCCGTGCAGGCGGACGGCGATGTCCTCGAAGGTGAACATCGTCCGCTGCACGTCCTGGGCGAGGGCGGGCTCCTGGCTCTCGAGGTAGCCGAGGAAGCCCTCGCGGACCTCGGTCGAGATGTTGTTCATCAGCCCGGCGATGAGGTCGGCGGGGCGGCGCTTCGAGAGGTTGCGCTGCAGGACCGAGAGGAAGTCGCGCTCGATCGCCCCCTGGATCGCGACCGCGACCGGCGGGTCGAGCTGGGGCACACGCGAGAGCCGCAGTACGATCGTCTGGGCGAAGGCGCGGTCGAGGCGCTCGAGCACGCCGGCGGCGACCTCGGGGCGGAGCTCGGAGAGCACGACCGCGGCCGCCTGGGGATGCTCGGCCTGGAGGAAGGTGGCGAGGGTCGGCACCGGCGTGTCGTTCAGCCGCTCCCAGGTCGAGCGCTCCTCGCTCCGCTGCCGGCCGTCGAGCAGGCGCTGGACCTCGTCGTCGTCGTCGATGACCGCGGCGAGGAGCTTGCGCGCCGCCTTCGCGCCGCCGGAGATCTCGGGGCCGGTGGTGAGGAGCTCGAGGAACTCGACGATCACCGCGTCGAGCACCTCCTGGCCGATCTTGCCGAGCCCGCTGATCGCCCGGGCGAAGCGCTGGATGTCGGCCTCGGGGAGGTCGCGGAGGAAGCTCGCCGCGAGCTCCGGCCCGATGGCGGTCAGGATCATCGCTGCCTTCTCGATCGGGCTCGGCATGAGCTCCGGGCGCATCGCCGGCGGGCGCGGCTTGTCGGCGCGGGCGGGGAGCCGGGCGCCGGCGAGGGCGAGGTCGGTCGAGGAACCCGTCGGGGGACTCATGGCGCATAGCTCCGGACCAGGGCGCCGGCGAGCAGGCTCCAGCCGTCGGCGATGACGAAGAAGGCGAGCTTGAAGGGCAGCGACACGACCGCCGGCGGCACCATCATCATGCCCATCGACATCAGGACCGCGGCGATCACGAGGTCGATGACGAGGAAGGGAAGGAAGATCAGGAAGCCCACCTCGAAGCCGCGGCGGATCTCGGAGAGAAGGAAGGCCGGGACGAGGACCGGGAGCGGCAGGGCGCCGTCCTCGGCCGCTTCGAACCGCTCCGGGGCCGCCTCGCGGAGCGTGGCGACGGTCGCCGGATCGGCACGGTCGGCCATGAAGGCGCGGAACGGCGCCATCGCCGGGCCGAAGGCCTCCTCCGGCGCCAGCTCGCCCGCGACCATCGGCGCGATGCCGTCGTGCCACGAGCGGGTGAACACCGGCTCCATCACGAACCAGGTCAGGAAGAGGGCGAGGGCGACGATCATCATGTTCGGCGGCGCCTGCTGGACGCCGATCGCCTGGCGCAGGATCGAGAGGACGGTGACCATGAACGGAAAGCAGGTCGCCATGATCGCGAGGCCCGGAGCGAGCGAGAGGACGGTGATCAGGAGGAAGAGCTGGACGGTGCGCAGCGAGAGCGACTGGCCGTCGCCGAGGTCGATCGTCACCGACTGGGCGAGCGCGGGATGGGCGACGACGACGGTGGCGGCGGCGAGGAGCACGACGCCGGCCGCCGCCGCGGGGAGGCGGCGTCCGCGCCGCCGTCCGGGTTTCTCCGCCTTCGACCGCCGGCCGTTGGCGCGGGGGGCGGCGTCGGGTGACGGCGCGGCCGGGTGCGCGGCGGCGGGCGGCACGGGGCGCACCGGCGACGCCTCAGAGCTCGTGGGAGAAGTCGGCGACCTCGGTCAGGCGCACGCCGAGGCGGCCGGAGTCGTCGCCGAGCTCCTGGAGCTCGCCGCGGGCGATCAGGCGGTCGCCGATGTAGAGCTCGACCGGATCGTCGATCGTCGAGTCGAGGGTCAGGACGGAGTCGCGGCGGAGCTCGACGAGCTCGCTGACCAGCGGACGCGCCTTGCCGACCGAGATCGTCACCTCGATCGGCACCCCGAGGAAGGCGCCGCCCCGGGGCGGGCGGACGCCGCGGTCGCCGGGCCCGGAGGCGGTGTCCGGTGTCTCCGGCGTCTCCGGCGCCTTCTCCGGCCGGTCGTCGTCGTTATCGGTCATCATCGGTCCCCGCGTTGCTCCGAAGGTGCGACGCGATGCAGGCGCGGATCTGCGCGATGCACGCGTCGAGGTCGAGGTGGTCGTAGCCCTGGTCCCAGAAGATCTGCGCCTCGCGGGGCAGGAGCTCGGGCGCCTCCTCGAGCGTCGCCGCGAGGCCGCGCTCGCGGAGCGTCGCCTCGACGCGGTCGCAGAGCTCGGGCGCGAGGCGGAGGCGCGGCCGCGCCGCCGGCGCGTGGACGAGCGCCCGCTCGACGAGCCGGGCGATCTCGCCGGCGAGGCCGGCGTCGGCGAGGGTCGGGGCGATCGCCGCGACCACGGCCTCGATCATCGGCGCGACGCTCTCGGCGACGTGGTGGCGCGCCGCCTCGTTCGTCACCCGCGCGTCGGCGAGGGTCTCGATGAAGGCGCTCGTCAGCCGGGTCTGGTCGTCGAGGTGGGCCTCGGTCGCCATCGCCTGGCCTTCGAGGTAGCCCGCGTGCCAGGCCTCCTCGCGCAGCGCCTCGAGGCGCTCGGCCGTCGGGTCGCGGCGCGCGCGCGCGCCGCCGCCCTCGGCGGGCGCGAAGGTCTCGAGGCGGTAGCCGCTCATGACCCGGCACGCTCCCGGGCGGTCTCGGGCGCCTCGATCCAGGCGCGGAGGACGGCGGCCGACTCCTCGCTGCGGCCGGAGATGACGTCGCGCAGCCGGTCGATCTTCGTCGCGCTCGCCGCCGGCAGGTCGAGGATGTCGCCGCCGGCGGCGATCTGGGCCGGGGCCGCGCGCGCGCCGTCGAACGAGCTGCCGAGCGGGCCGGCGAGCTCGGCGATCTCGATCGCCGGGCCGCGGCCGATCAGCGGGCGGAGCACGAAGAAGACGAGGGCGAGCACGATCGCGCCGAGGACGCCGAGCTGGGCGAGGCGTCCGCCGTGGAGGTCGAGGAAGCCGGCGCTCCGCTCGACGAGGGCGCCCTGCGCGGCGGGCGGGGTGAAGGCGAGCGAGGATATCGTCACCACGTCGCCGCGGGCCTCGTCGTAGCCCATCGCCGACTGCACCAGCCGGCGCAGGGTGTCGAGCTCCTCGTCCGGGCGCGGCGCCCAGGTCTCGCCGCCGTCGGGCGCGGTGGTGGCGATGCCGTCGACCATCACCGCGACGCTGATCCGCCGCACCTGGCCCGGCAGGACCACGCGCTCGCGGCGGGTCTCGGAGATCTCGAAGTTCTGACGCTCGCGGCTCGTCGTCGCGGTGCGGCTGTTGTCGCCGCGGTCGGAGCCGACGTCGCCGTCGGGGAGGTTGCTGGCGACAGTGACGCTCGGGTTGGTGCCGGAGGCGTTCTCGGCACTCTCCTCGGTCTCCGACGAGATCGCGACGCGGCTCTCGGGGTCGACGGTGCGCTCGCTGATCGTCTGGCTGTCCATGTCGGTGTCGACGTTGACCTCGACGATGGCGCGTCCCTGGCCGACCCGGGCTTCGAGCAGGCGCTGGATGTTGGCGCGCAGCGTCTCGGCGCGCTCCCCGGCGCTCGGGGCGCCGCCGGCGAGGCGGTCGTCCTTGCCGGCGAGGACGACGCCGCGGGCGGCGTCGATGACCGCGACCGCGTCCGGGGCGACGCCGGCGACGGCGGAGGAGACGAGGTAGCGGATCGCCTCGGCCTGGCCGCGGGAGAGCGTGCCCCGCGCCATCGTCACCGTCACCGAGGCCGAGCCCGCCGGCGTGCGCGAGAACGGCTGGCTCACCGGGTTCGCGAGGTGGACGCGGGCGGCGCGGACGTCGGGCGAGCCGGTGATGGTGCGGGCGAGCTCGCCCTCCTTGGCCCGCCAGTAGGCGGCGTCGAACATCTGGCTGGTGGTGCCGAAGCCCGAGAGGC
>CAZEGY010000306.1:0-4357 GCA_964511815.1 uncultured Rhodovulum sp. | reverse complement strand
ATGGCGAGGGGAATGCTCGGCCCCCCTTCCCCTCCGCCGTCACCGGCTCCGGGGAACGGCCCGGCCGAAGCGGGGCTTCGGCTCGTCGGGCCGATGTCCTCGCGGGCGGAGCCCGCTTCGATCGAAGACGGCGTGCGGGGCGTCCGCGCGAGGAAACCATGCGTGTCGTGAAGCTCGACCGCGTGGTCATGCTGGGTAACGTTAGCGGGTCGCGCCCACGGGTGCGCGCGGTCTCGCGGCGGTCGCACCGGGCGGGTTGCGGGGCGGGAAACCTCGCCTCGCCCCCGATCACACCTCGTCGACCACCCCCGCCCGGAGGCCGTCGCGCACCCGCGCCGCGATGTCGAGGAAGTCCCGGCTCTCGCGGATGTGGAGCGGCCGTTCGCGCGGCAGCGGGCTCTCGATCACGTCGGTCACCCGCCCGGGCCGCGGGCTCATCACCACGATCCGCGTCGAGAGATAGACCGCCTCGGGGATCGAGTGGGTGACGAAGGCGATGGTCTTGCCGGTCCGCGCCCAGAGCCCGAGGAGCTCCTCGTTCAGCCGGTCGCGGACGATCTCGTCGAGCGCCCCGAACGGCTCGTCCATCAGGAGGATGTCGGCGTCGAACGCGAGCGCCCGCGCGATCGAGGCGCGCTGCTGCATCCCCCCCGAGAGCTGCCAGGGATACTTGCGCTCGAAGCCGCCGAGCTCGACGAGCGCGAGCACCCGCTTCGTCCGCTCCGCCTGCTCGGCCTTCGCATAGCCCATGATCTCGAGCGGCAGGCGGACGTTGCGCCCGATCGTCCGCCACGGGAAAAGCCCTGCCGCCTGGAAGACATAGCCGTAGGCCCGCGCCTCGCGCGCCGCCGAGGGGCTCATGCCGTTCACCGTGATCGTTCCCGCCGTCGGCGTCTCGAGGTCGGCGGCGACGCGCAGGAACGTCGTCTTGCCGCACCCCGACGGGCCGATGAAGCTGACGAAGTCGCCCTTGCCGATCGCGAGGTCCACGTCCTTCAGCGCATGGACCGGCCCGTCGGCGGTCTCGAAGGTCAGGCCGAGGCCCCGCGCCTCGATCACCGGCTCGATCACCGGCTCGATCACCGGCGCCGTCACGCGCCCGCTCCCCGGCCCGCGGCGCTGCCCCAGCCGCCGGTGACCTGCCGGCGGTTCATCACCCCGGAGACCGCGCCGCCGCCGTCCGCTGACGCGCCCGAGAACAGCAGCACCCCGATCCGCCCGTCGTCGCAGCGCACCCCGCCGTAGGCCGCCGGCGCCTTGGTCTCGACCTCCTCGGTCGGCAGGAGCTCGCCGGCGCAGGTCGCGCCGCTGTCCGAGGTGAGCGCCACCGCGTCCGCCCGCCCGAGCTTGCGCTCGCCGACGTAGTGCTGGCTGCCGTCCGCCGTCGCCAGCGCCACCGCCGTCCGCTCGCCCGCGCAGCCCGCGAGGGCGAGCGCGGCCAGCGCGAGCGCGACGTGTCGCCTCATACGCCGCTCGCGGGGATGCCCGCCCGCGCCACCGGCCGCGGCGCGGTCAGCGCCTTCCACGTCGAGAGCGCCTGCGACACCGGCCCGGCCGGCGGCCGCGCCACGAACTCGCCGTGCCCCTCGGCCGGCTTCAACGCCCCGTCATCGACCATCACCCGCCCGCGGGAGAGGACGTAGCGCGGCAGGCCGGCGACGCGCTTGCCCTCGAAGACGTTGTAGTCGATCGCCGACTGCTGGGTCTGCGCCGAGATCACCTTCTCCTTCTTCGGGTCGAGGACGATCAGGTCGGCGTCGGCGCCGACGAGCACCGCCCCCTTGCGCGGATAGCAGTTGAGGATCTTGGCGATGTTGGTCGAGGTCACCGCCACGAACTCGTTCGGCGTCAGCCGCCCGGTCTCGACCCCGTAGGTCCACAGCATCGGCAGCCGGTCCTCGAGCCCGCCCGTCCCGTTCGGGATTTTGGTGAAGTCCCCCACCCCGAAGCGCTTCTGCTCGGTGGTGAAGGCGCAATGGTCGGTCGCGACGCAGGAGAGCGTCCCCGACGCCAGCCCCGCCCACAGCGAGTCCTGGTTGCGCTTGTCCCGGAACGGCGGCGACATCACCCGCCGCGCCGCATGGTCCCAGTCCTTGTCGTGGTACTCGCTGTCGTCGAGCGTCAGGTGCTGGATCAGCGGCTCGCCCCAGACGCGGCGCCCGAGCATCTTCGCGCGCCGGATCGCCTCGTGGGAGTCCTCGCAGGAGACGTGGACGACGTAGAGCGGCACCCCGGCCATGTCGGCGATCATGATGGCGCGGTTCGTCGCCTCGCCCTCGACCTGCGGCGGGCGGGAGTAGGCGTGCGCCTCCGGCCCGGTGTTGCCCTCGGCGAGGAGCCGGGCGGAGAGCTCGGCGACGACATCGCCGTTCTCGGCGTGGACGAGCGGGATCGCCCCGAGCTCGGCGCAACGGCGGAACGAGGCGAAGAGCTCGTCGTCGTTGACCATCAGCGAGCCCTTGTAGGCCATGAAGTGCTTGAAGGTGTTGATGCCCTTCTCGGTGACGGCCTTCATCTCGTCGAAGACCCGCTCGCCCCACCACGTCACCGCCATGTGGAACGAGTAGTCGCAGTGCGCGCGCCCCGACTTGTTGTCCCAGACCTCGAGCGCGTCGAGAAGCGACTGGCCGGGGGCGGGCAGCGCGAAGTCGACGACCATCGTCGTGCCCCCGGCGAGCGCCGCCCGGGTGCCGCTGTCGAAGTCGTCGGAGGAGTAGGTGCCCATGAACGGCATCTCGAGGTGGGTGTGCGGGTCGATGCCGCCCGGCATGACGTAGCACCCGCTCGCGTCGAGTACCGTGTCGCCCTTCAGATCCGGCCCGATCGCGGCGATGCGGCCGTCCTCGACCAGCACGTCCGCGGCGTAGCTCAGATCGGCGGTGACCACCGTCCCGCCCTTGATGACCGTCGACATGGGTGTCCCTCTCTATTCCTCCGGCCCGAGGGCCGCGCGCAGCGCCCGGGCCGAGTCGCCGGGCAATTCAAGCCCGCCGGCCAGCGCCTCCGCAAGCACCCGCGCCAGGAAACCGGCGTCGAGGCTCACCGCCGCCCGCCGGCCCGTGAGCGCGCAGGTGAGCGCCCCGTCGGCGATCTCGCGCCCGTAGACGTGCAGCGTCACCCGGTCGGGGGCGTCGAAGAACGCCAGCACTTCGGCGCCGGTCCCGGGCTCGCCTATGTCGGCCTCGAAGCCGTCGAGCCGTACCCGCTCCCCTCCCGCCGCGATGTCGAGCGCCCCCGCCTCCACGACCCGGCCCACGTCAGTAGAGACCGATCGCGACCGCCCCGGGCCGGACGATGACGATCTGGTTCTCCGGCGCGCCGCCCCGGCCGTTCCAGCCGTTCCAGCCGTACGGCCCCGCCCCGAGCATCCCCGCCGCGCTCCCGACCTGCGGCCCGCTCGACCCGTCCCCGAGCATGCCCCGCGCCGGCACCGCCGCCGGCTCCTCGACGGCACGGAGCACGACGACGCACGCCGGCCGCGCCGCCCGCTCCATCCCCGGCCGCACGTCCGCGCCCGCGCCGAAGACGTCGAGCACCTTCGGGCCGGTCGCGGCCACGGCCCGGCAGACCCGCGTCGCCCCGCTGGCCTCGTCCAGCACCCAGACGGCGCCCGTCCCGTCCACCGACGCCGAATACGGCTCCGCCGCGGCCCCTCCGGCCAGCACCAGCGTCGCCAACATAACCCCCGCACGCATCACGGCCGACCTCCTGTCGCCACACCTGTCGGACCATTCTTGCCACAGGCGCCGCGTCGAGCCGAGATGGTTGACGAGACGTTAACGCTGATCGTCGTTCACCCGACGATCCCCGCCGTCTCCAGCACCGCGTGGAAGAGTACGTTCGCCCCCTTCTCCGCCCACTCCGGCGTGATCTCCTCGGCCTCGTTGTGCGAGAGCCCGTCGACGCACGGGCACATCACCATCGTCGCGGGCGCCACCTTCGCCGCCCAGCAGGCGTCATGCCCGGCGCCCGAGACGATGTCGCGGTGGGAATAGCCGAGGCGCTCCGCCGCGGCGCGGACCCGGGCGACGAGCTCGGGCGCGAAGGTGACGGGATCGAAGTGCCCGACCGCCTCGACCGCGCAGCCGACCCCGAGGCCGGCGCAGATCGTCGCCGCCTCCGCCTCGATCCGCGCCCGCATGCGGTCGAGCTTGGCCTGGTCGGGCGAGCGGATGTCGACGGTGAAGACCACCGTCCCCGGCAGGACGTTGCGCGAGTTGGGCGCGAACCGCGCCTGCCCGACCCCGCCGACCGCCGCCGGCTGCTCGGACATCGCCACGTCCTGCACCATCTCGAGGATCCGCGCCATCGCGAGGCCGGCGTTCACCCGCATCGCCATCGGCGTCGAGCCGGTGTG
>CAZEGY010000305.1:0-4362 GCA_964511815.1 uncultured Rhodovulum sp. | reverse complement strand
CGCCGCAGCACCGGCCGGAGCGCCGGGGCGAGATCCTCGGCGGTGAGGCCGGGGCCGGCCTCGGCGCCGGCGGCGCCGTGCAGCCAGACCGCGGCGCAGGCGGCCTCGAAGCCCGGCAGGTGCTGGGCGAGGAGCCCGGCGGCGAAGCCCGCGAGCACGTCCCCCGAGCCCGCGGTCGCGAGCCACGGCGGGGCGTTGGCGTTGATCGCGAGGCGCCCGTCGGGCGCCGCGATCGTGGTGTCGGGCCCCTTGAGGACGACGACGGCCCCGGAGCGGGCGCTCGCCGCGCGGGTGCGTTCGGGCTTCGGCAGGTCGGCGAGGTCGGGGAAGAGCCGGGCGAACTCGCCGTCGTGGGGGGTGAGGATCACCGGCGCCTGCCGCGCGGCGATCGCGGCGAAGACCGCCTCGGGGGCGGCCGCGGCGAGGGTGATCGCGTCGGCGTCGAGGACCGCGGCGGGCGGGGCGGCGAGTGCCGCGTCGAGGAGCGCGCCCTCGGCCGCGCCGGTGCCGAGCGCCGGGCCGAGGGCGACCGCGGCGACCCGGCCGTCGCCGAGGAGGGCGGCGAGCGCCTCGGGGCCGTCGCTGCGCCTCAGCATCACCGCGGTCAGGTGGGCGGCGTTGACCGCGAGGGCGTCGCCGGGCGCGGCGACGGTGACGAGCCCCGCGCCGGCGCGGAGCGCAGCCCCCGCGGCGAGCCGCGCGGCGCCGGTGTGCGCCATCCTTCCCGAGACGACGACCGCGTGACCCCGGCGGTACTTGTGCGCCTCGGGCGCGGGCGGCTGGTAGAGGGCGCACCAGAGGGCCGGGGTGTTCTCGAACGCCGCCGGCCGGACCGCGTCGAGGACGGAGGCCGGGATGCCGATGTCGGCGAGGGTGACCTCGCCGCAGAGCCCGCGCCCGGGATAGAGCAGGTGGCCGGGCTTCAGCCGGAAGAAGGTCGCGGTGGCGGCGGCGGCGACGACCGGCCCGAGCGGGCGGCCGGTGTCGGCGGCGAGGCCCGAGGGCAGGTCGACGGCGACGACGGGCGCCGGGCTCGCGTTCATAGCGGCGACGACGGCGGCGGCGGGGTCCTCGATCGCGCGGTCGAGGCCGGCGCCGAAGAGCGCGTCGACGATGACCGCGGCCTCGGGGAGGGGCGGCGCGGCGGCGCCCGTCGGGCCGCGCCAGGCGGCGAAGGCGGTGGCGGCGTCGCCGGAGAGGCGGGCGGGATCGCCGAGGACGCGCACCGTGACCGCCCGCCCGGCGTCGGCGAGGAGCCGCGCCGCCACGAAGCCGTCGCCGCCGTTGTTGCCGGGGCCGGCGACGACGAGGACGGGGCCTTCGGGCGCGACCCGGGCGGCGACCTCGGCGACGGCGCGGCCGGCGGCCTCCATCAGCGCGATGCCCGGGATGCCGCCGGCGATGGTGCGGCGGTCGGCCTCGGCCATCTCGGCGGCGGTGAGGAGCGCGTGCATGGGCGGACTATGGCACGCGCCCGGCCGGCGAGGTAGGGTCCGCCGCTCCCCACGATCGACGTCGTCTCCGGCGCGGCGCGGCGGGGCGAGACTGCGCCCGGCGACGACGGACGCGGAGACGGGCGATGGAACTGGCAGAGGTCGGCATGGTCGGGGAAAGCGAGAAGCGACGGGCACGGGCCTGGTTCGAGACGCTGCGCGACCGCATCTGCGCGGCGTTCGAGGCGCTCGAGGACCGGCTCGACGCCGGGCCGCACGCCGACCTGCCGCCGGGGCGCTTCGCACGCACGGAGACGCGGCGGGGGGCCGAAGGTGAGGGCGTCGGCGGCGGCGGCGGCGGGGTGATGGCGGTGATGCGGGGCCGGGTCTTCGAGAAGGTCGGCGTCAACGTCTCCGCCGTCCACGGCCGCCTCGACCCGCGGGCGCAGGCGAGCCTGACGGCGCGCAGGGAGGTGCCGGGCCTCGCGGCGGACCCGCGCTTCTGGGCGAGCGGGATCAGCCTCGTCGCCCACATGCGCTCGCCCTTGACCCCGGCGGTGCACATGAACACCCGGATGTTCTGGACGCCGGGGGCGTGGTGGTTCGGCGGCGGCGCCGACCTCAACCCGATGATCGAGGACGCCGCCGACACCGCGGCCTTCCACGCCGCGATGCAGGCGGCGTGCGACGCGCACGACCCGGCCTACTATCCGCGCTTCAAGGAATGGGCCGACGAGTACTTCCTGATTCGCCACCGCAACGAGGCGCGCGGCGTCGGCGGCATCTTCTACGACGACCTCTGCACCGGCGACTGGGAAGCGGACTTCGCCTTCACCCAGGACGTCGGGCGGGCCTTCCTCGCCGCCTTCCCGCCGA
Organism: uncultured Rhodovulum sp.; assembly: GCA_964511815.1. Lineage (GTDB taxonomy): Bacteria > Pseudomonadota > Alphaproteobacteria > Rhodobacterales > Rhodobacteraceae > Amaricoccus. The sequence goes on along the minus strand of CAZEGY010000305.1, from coordinate 2,053 downwards.
TCACCGCGCGGCACCTCGGCGAGCGGTGGACCGAGGAGGAGCGCGAGATCCAGCTCGTCAAGCGCGGCCGCTACGCCGAGTTCAACCTGATCTACGACCGCGGCACCCGCTTCGGCCTCGAGACCGGCCACAACCCGGAGGCGGTGCTCATGTCGCTGCCGCCGGTCGCGAAGTGGCCGTGAGTGCCCGGAGCGGGGACGGGGGACGGTCGATGGTTAACTGGTTAACGCCGCAGCGCCCCGATTTGCACGGTAGCATCGCGCGGCCGTGCCGAGAATTCCACTTCGCGCCAAAGGGTTAATGCCGGTTCGCGCGGGTCGCGCCAAAGGGTGGGGCCGGCCGCATTGGCTCGGGGCGGGGCCGGCCACCCTGGCGCCGGGAGGGCCGGTCCGATGCGGCGGGCCGATCGCCTCGGCCGGAGCGTCGCCTCGGCCCGGCGATGCCGGCCGGCGCGGTGGCCGCCCTGTCAGTCGGTGTAGCGGCCGTAGATACGGCCGTTCGGGTCGTCGCTGCGGCCGCGGAGGCGGTCGCGGAGGTCGTCGGCGCCGGTCTCGGCGACGATGCGGCGCAGGGCGTCGAGGAACTCGCGCTCCTCGGCGTCCATGCCCGCCCGGGCGTCGGGGCGCGGGCCGGCGCTGGCGATGAAGTCGAGGATCGCGGCGCGGAGGGGGCGGCGCTTCTGGAAGGGGACGAGGGTCGACATCGTGGTCTCTCCCGGGTGTCGGTCACCCCTTGTCGCCGAAAGTCGTAACCGAAACGTGAGTGGCCCGTCAGGAGGCCGTCAGAACGCGGGCGATCGGTTGGCCGCGACCGGCTGGCGGCATCCGGTTCGCCGCATCGTTTGCAAAGCCGGGGCCGACGGATTAGATCCGGGACGATGACCTCGGGAGAGCCCGCCTTGGACCAGATCCTTCCCGGCCGCCTGAACAAGGACGGCATCCGCATCCATGCACCGGAGGACTTCGAGGGAATGCGCGCGGCGGGACGGCTCGCCGCCGACATCCTCGACCGCGTCGGGCCCTTCGTCGTGATCGGGGCGACGACGCTCGAGCTCGACACCCGCATCCACGACATGGTCCGGGAGGCGGGCGCGGTCTCGGCGACGGTGGGGTACAAGGGCTACCGGCACGCGAGCTGCATCTCGGTCAACCACGTGGTCTGCCACGGAATTCCCGGCAGCCCGATCCCGACCGGGAAGATGGAGAAGAAGCGCACCAGCGACGCCCTGCTCGACGGGGACATCCTCAACATCGACGTCACGGTGATCCTCGACGGATGGTACGGCGACAGCTCGCGGATGTACGTGGCGGGAAAGGCGAAGCCGTTCGCGGCGCGGCTGATCGACGTCACCCACGACGCGCTGCTCGAAGGGATCGCGCAGGTGCGGCCGGGGAACACCTTCGGGGACATCGGGGCGGCGATCCAGCGGCTCGCGGAGGGGCAGCGCTGCTCGGTGGTGCGCGACTTCTGCGGGCACGGGCTCGGGCGGGTGTTCCATGCGGCGCCGAACGTGCTGCACTACGGGCGCTGGGGCGCGGGGCCGGTGCTGGAGCCGGGGATGTTCTTCACCATCGAGCCGATGATCAACCTCGGCCGTCCGGAGACCAAGGTGCTCGACGACGACTGGACGGCGATCACCCGCGACCGCTCGCTCTCGGCGCAGTTCGAGCACTCGGTCGGGGTCACCGAGACCGGGTGCGAGATCTTCACGCTCTCCCCGGCGGGCCGCTTCCACCCGTCCGCGGACCGGGGCTGACCGGCGCGCGCGGGCGTCAGGGAACCGGCCCGGCGGGGCTCGTACATTCCACGTACATTCCATGCACATCGCATGCACGGGGCGTGCGGCGATCGTCTCCGTCGACGGTTCACCGGGCCGGTGCGTCGGGGAGCTCGGCCTCGCGCAGCGCGGCGATCGCCTCCATCGCCTCCGCGAGCCGGACGAGGCAGCGGCGCCAGTCGTCGTCGACACCGGCGAGTCGGAACGTCGGGGCCGGGTCCGGTGGGACGCCGGGGGCGCAGAGGCGGGCGGGAGGGCGGGGACAAGGCCCGGAGC
>CAZEGY010000304.1:0-4362 GCA_964511815.1 uncultured Rhodovulum sp. | reverse complement strand
ACCAACACCTCGGGCTTCGTCTACTACGTCTCGATCACCGGCATCACCGGCTCGGCGGCGGCGAGCGCCGGCTCGGTCGGCCCGGAGGTCGCCCGCATCAAGGCGCGATCCGACCTCCCGGTCTGCGTCGGCTTCGGCATCCGCACGCCCGAGGCGGCGCACGCCATCGCCGCCGTCGCCGACGGCGCGGTGGTCGGCTCGGCCATCGTCGAGAAGATCGCCGCGGGCGAGCCGGCCGGCTCAGTCCTCGACTTCGTGCGCACCCTCGCCGACGGCGCCCATCGCTAGCGGGGCGCCCGCCACCGGCTCCGCCACCACCGCGCGCCGGTAGAGGTGCCAGGTGGCGTGGCCGAGGATCGGCATGACGACGATCAGCCCGAGGAAGAGCGGGATCGACCCGAGCACCAGCCCGCCGGCGACGATCAGCCCCCAGACGAGGATCGGCACCGGGTTGGCGCGGGCCACCCGCATCGAGGTGACGACCGCCACCGGGAGGCCGACGTCGCGGTCGAGGAGCAGCGGGAACGCCACCACGCTCGCCACCAGCACCGCGAGCGCGAAGAGCGCCCCGACGCCGCAGCCGATCACGATCATCGCCCAGCCCTCGCCGGTGGTGAACGCCGCGTGCAGGAACGCCGGGAGCGAGGCCGGCCGGTCCGGCCCGAGCGTCGCGAACCAGATCGCGTGCGCGGTCAGGATCCAGACGACGAACACCCCGAGCAGCATCAGCCCGAGTGCCAGGATCGCGCCGAAGGCCGGCGAGCGCGTCACCGCGAGGGCGTCGGCCCAGCCCGGCTCCTCGCCCATCTCCCGCCGACGGCTCATCTCGTAGAGGCCGACCGCGGCCACCGGCCCGACGAGCGCGAAGCCCGCCATCACCGGAAAGACGAGCGGCACGAGGTCACGGTGCAGCGCCATGGCGACCATCAGGATGCCGATCACCGGATAGAGCAGTGCGAGGAAGGCCACGTCGGTACGGCAGGCGGCGAAGTCCTCGGCGCCCTTGCGCAGGCACTCGCGAAGGTCGCGCACGGCCAGATGCCGCACCCCCGGCACCGAACTGGCGTCGCCGTGCCCGACCCTTTCGGCGGCGTGCCCGAGGTGCCGCCCCACCGCGCCGATTTCCTGCGCGCTCCAGGACAGCGGATTGCCGATGGTTTCGCTCATGATCGCCTCCGGTCGTGCCTTCGCTCATGGCACGCACCCCGGCCGGATCGTCGCGCAAGGCGCCGGTCGGGCGCGGGCCTTGTCAGGACACGAGCGTAGCACGCCCGTCCGCTCGCGTCGCCTCACAAGTGGACGAACCGCCGCGACCGCCGTATTCCGGCGGCAGGGAGACCGCCGATGACTCCGATGACCCCCGCCGACCGCGACGCCCACCTCGCCTTCTTCCGCGCCGCCGCGGCGCTGAAGGACACGCTGCGCAGCGGCTTCACCCCCGCCGGGCGCCCCGAGAGCACCGCCGAGCACACCTGGCGGCTCTGCCTGATCGCCGTGGCCCTCGACGACGCCCTCGGCGTCGACCTCCGCCGCCTGCTCGAGCTCCTCGTCGTCCACGACCTCGGCGAGGCGGTGCTCGGCGACGTGCCGGCCCCCCTCCAGGCCGAGGACAAGACCGCCGACGAGCGCGCCGCCCTCGCCGGCCTGCTCGCGAAGCTCCCCGCCGCGACCGCCGCCCGGCTGATGGCGCGCTGGGACGAGTACGCCGCCGCCGCCAGCCCCGAGGCGCGCATGGCCAAGGCCCTCGACCGGCTCGAGACGGTGATGACCCACGTCGAGGGCTGCAACCCGCCCGACTTCGACTACGCCTTCAACCTCGGCTACGGCCGCGCGCACACCGACGCCGAGCCGCTCGTCGCCGCCCTCCGCGCCCCGGTCGATGCCGAGACGGCGCGGCTGGCCGGGCGGAAGTAGGCCGCCCGGCCACGCCGCATGTCAGCGGTTGTCGTGCTGGCTCCGCACCAGCTCGAGCCCGCGCCGGGTGATCCGGTAGGGCGCCCCGCCCTTCGACCCGATCGTCCGGCGGCGCTTCAGCCGCCGGAAGAGGCCGAGGTCGAGGCCCGGGAGGACCCAGCCCTCGCGGTTCAGGCACTGCACGTCGCGGATGCGGCCGCGCGGGCACTTGATCGGGCGGATCTCGCCACCCTGCGCCAGCGCGTGGAGCACGCGCTGCTCTTCTCGGGAAATGTCCATGATGTCGCCGATAGCGTTGGAACACGGTTGGACGCGCCCGCGGCGCTCGCGCGCGGGCCGTCGGATCGGTCTGCCTCGGCCCCGGAGGGCGAGGCGCTATCGGATGACAGGCTGCTGTAACACGGGAGGGCGTCTACCCGATCTGGCGCCCGCGGGTCAACGGCCTAGATGGCATCGAAAGGGGAGGGCGCCATCATGGCCGAGAGCCTCGACCGCTTCGTCGCCGCGCAGGACCCGGTCTGGCCGCAGGTCGTCGCCGAGCTCGCCCGCGGCCGCAAGGCGAGCCACTGGATGTGGTTCGTCTTCCCCCAGGTCGCCGGCCTCGGCCACAGCGCCATGTCCGTCCGCTACGCCCTCGCCTCGCGGGCGGAGGCGGCCGCCTACCTCGCCCACCCGGTCCTCGGACCCCGCCTCCGCGAGGCGACCGACCTCGTCCTCGGCCATGCCGGAGTGCCGGCGGAGACCATCCTCGGCGGCATCGACGCGGTGAAGTTCCGCTCGTCGATGACGCTCTTCCATGCCGCGGCCCCGGCGGAGGCCCGCTTCGCGGACGCGCTCGCCGCGTTCTTCGGCGGCGCGGAGGACCCGCGAACCCGGGAGATCCTCGCGGCCGGCGACGCCGCCGCCGGTTGAGCAGCGGGCGACGCCGCCAGCCTGTGAGACCGGCCGCGCCCGTGCTATCCTGCCCGCGCTCCGGACGCGGGGCGCGCGCGCGTATTCCGAATCCCGCCGGAGCTGGTCAGCGATAACAGGGGGTGCGTGATGGGTCTGCTCGAAGCGCCATCCTACCAGCGTTTCCGCGACGGCTTCGCGGGCACGCTGCTGACGCCCGGCGACGCCGCCTACGACGACGCGCGGGTGCTCTTCAACGCGATGATCGACCGACGACCGGCGCTGATCGCCCAGTGCGGGACCACCGCCGACGTGGTCGCCGCCGTGCGCTTCGCCCGCGACGCCGGGCTCGAGATCGCCGTGCGCGGCGGCGGCCACGGCGTCGCCGGGCGGGCGCTCTGCGATGACGGACTGGTGATCGACCTGCGGCGCATGAGCGGCGTCGCCGTCGATCCCGAGGCCCGGGTCGCGGTCGTCGGCGGCGGCGCGACCATGCGCGACCTCGACCGGGCGACCGAGCCCTTCGGGCTCGCGACCACGGGCGGACGGGTGTCGACGACCGGGGTCGGCGGCTTCGTGCTCGGCGGCGGCAACGGCTGGCTCGACCGCAAGATGGGGCTCGCCTGCGACAACCTCGTCGCCGCCGAGGTGGTGACCGCCGACGGGCGGGTGCTGTCGGCTTCGGCCGATTCGCATCCCGAGCTCTTCTGGGCGCTGCACGGCGGCGGCGGCAACTTCGGCGTCGTCACCGCGCTGACCCTGCGCCTGCATCCCCTCGGCCCGGTGTCGGTGGCGCTGCTCCTCTGGGAGCCGGACGAGGCCGGGCGGGTGCTCCGCGCCTACCGCGACTTCGTCGAGACGGCCTCCGACGACGTCGGCGGCGGCACGATCTTCGTGACCGCGCCGCCCGAGGACTTCGTGCCGGCGGACATGCACGGGCGCCTGGCGTTCGCCATCCTCCTCGTCGTCGCCGCGCCCGAGGCGGCCGCGCGGGCGACGATGGCGCCGATCCTCGGGCTCGGGCCGCGGGCCGAGATGATCGCCGAGATGCCCTACGCCGAGCTCCAGTGCCTGCTCGACGACCCGCCCGGCTACCGCAACTACTGGTCGGCCGAGCACCTGCACGCGCTGCCGGATGCCGGGATCGACGCCTTCGTCGCCGCGGTGGACGGCATGATCGTGCCCTCGCCGTCGCAGCACGCGCTCTTTCCCGGCGGCGGCGCGGTGGCGCGCGAGACCGCCGACTGGCCGGTGCCGTGGCGGACCGCGCCGTGGTGCGTGCATCCGTTCGGCCTGTGGTCGGACGCGGCCGACGACGACCGCGGCCGCCAGTGGGCGCGCGACGTCCGGGCCGCGGTCGCGCCGTGGGCGACCGGCGCAGTCTACCTGAACTTCATCGGCGACGAGGGCGAGGAGCGGATCGTGGCGGGCTTCGGCGCCGATGCGTACCGGCGGCTCGCACGGGCGAAGCGGGAGTACGACCCGGAGAACGTCTTCCACCTCAACCACAACGTCCGGCCGGCCTGACGGCCGAACGCGAGGGGTTTCGTCCGGCCG
>CAZEGY010000303.1:0-4388 GCA_964511815.1 uncultured Rhodovulum sp. | reverse complement strand
GGTTTCCGTGCTCTACTCGACCCGACCGGCCTCGAAGCCGGCGGGAACGACACGGGGAGGGAAGACGGATGGAAGGACTGGTCGCGATCATCGTGCAGGCCGCCGCCGGCGCGGTCGGCGGCGGCATCGCCGGCAACATCGTCAAGGCCGCGGGGATGGCGCTCCTGCCCAAGCTCCTGTCGGGCGCGATCGGCGGCATCGCCGGCGGCTCGATCCTCGGGGCGCTCCTCGGCGGCTCGGGCGTCGACCCGAACGCCGCCGCCGACGTCGCCGCGGCGGCCGGCGGCATGGACTGGGGCCAGCTCATCGCCCAGCTCGTCGGCGGCGTCGCCGGCGGCGGCATCCTGACCTCGATCGTCGGCGCCTTCATGAAGAAGTCCTGACCCGCGGCCCCGCCGCGGGCGCTCGCGCCGCGCGATCGTTAACGTCCGCGCCGGTGCATGGGCCGGTGCATGGGATGTACGTGGGTCGTACGTGGAATGTACGAGCCCGCGACCGCCGCTTCGTTAACGCCCGGCGTCTCGGTTCCCGCCCGTCAGTTCCCGGTCGTTCCCGGCTCCTCCGGCCCCTCCGGCGCCGGCGCCGGCGGCACGTCGGCGTCGGCCGCCACCGGCTGCCCGTCCGCCCACATCCCCTCGTACTCGCGCCCGTCCGCGAGCCGGATCCGGCCCTGCCCCTCGCGCTGGCCGTCGACGAAGTCGCCCTCGTAGACGTCGCCGTTCGGATAGGTCGCCGTGCCGCGGCCGTTGAGGAGCCCGCCCTTCCAGGTGCCCTCGAAGACGTAGCCGCCCGGCATCGTCATCTTGCCCTGCCCGGCGCGCAGCCCCTTCTCGAAGCCGCCCTCGTAGCGGGTGCCGTCGGCATAGGCGACGACCGCCTCGCCGTCGCGCAGGCCGTCGGACCAGCCGCCCTCGTAGGAATACCCGTCCGCCGAGGAGAGCTTGCCCTGGCCGTGGTTGCGGCCCTCCCGGAAGCTGCCCTCGTAGGTGAGCCCATTCGCGTAACGTGCGACGCCCTCTCCGGAAATCTCGCCTTCGCTCCACCCGCCCTCGTAGCGGGTGCCGTCGGCGTAGACCATGATGCCGTGCCCCTCCGGCCGGCCGTCGGCGAAGCTGCCCTCGTAGGTCGAGCCGTCGGGATAGACGACCTTGCCCTCGCCCGCGAGCCGCCCGTCGACCCAGGCGCCCGCGTAGCGGTAGCCGTTCGCCGTCGTCAGCGTGCCCGCCCCGCTCCGCAGGTCGGCGGCGAAGCCGCCCTCGTAGACGTCGCCCCCGGCCGAGGTCGCCCGCCCGAGCCCCTCGCGCCGCCCGGCGACGAAGGCCCCCTCGTAGCGGTCGCCGCCCGGGCCGGTCAGCACGCCCTCGCCCTCGAACTTGCCCGCCTTCCACGCACCCTCGTAGCGCGTCCCGTCCTTCGCCACGAGCACGCCCCGGCCCTCGGGCAGCCCCGCGGCCATGTCGCCCTCGTAGGTGGTGCCGTCGGCGTAGGTGACCTTGCCGGTCCCCGCCTTGACCCCGTTCTTCCACGTCCCGGCGTAGACGACCCCGTCCCTGCCGGTCAGCGTCCCCTCGCCGTTCTGCTTGCCGTCGGCGAAGGCGCCGACGTAGCGCGAGCCGTCGGCGTAGGTCGCGACGCCCTCGCCCTCGATGCGGCCCTCCGTCCAGGTGCCCTCGTAGGTGCCGCCGTCGGGATAGGTGATCCGCCCGCTGCCGTCGGGCCGACCGGCGAGGAAGCTCCCCTCGTAGACCGAGCCGTCGGGATAGGTCGCCCGGCCCTGGCCCTCGATGCGGCCCTCGACCCAGTCGCCGCTGTACTCGTAGCCGTTCGGCAGGCGATAGGTGCCCTTGCCCTCGGGGTGCCCGTCGACGTAGGCGCCCTCGTAGACGCCGCCGTTGTCGAACTCCTTCTTCAGCACCTGCTGGGCGGCGACGGGCGCCGCGACCATCACGGCGACAACGACGAGGACGGCGGTGCGGGCGCGGGCGCGTATCGACATTCTTCCTCCCGGCGTGGCCTGCGGTTCCAGGCGATGCCCGGCGTGGCGGCGGCTCGCCGGGGCGGCGCGACCATACGGGAGAGGCGACGGTGCCGGCAACGGCTTTCCGTGACGGAAGGGTGACCCGGGCGTGACCGCGGGCGGCTCGGGGGCGGCCCGGGGGCGGCCCGGCGCTACTCGGTCCAGTCGTCGACGGTGCGGATGTCGTCGTCCGACCAGCCGAGGTGGTGGGCGATCTCGTGGACGAGGACGTGGGCGACGAGGGCGTCGAGCCCGACGTCGCCGCGCTCGCACCACTCGTCGAGGATCGCCCGCCGATAGAGCCAGACCTGGTCCGGCGCCGTCGGCTGGTGCATCACCGAGCGTTCGGTGAGCGCGATCCCCTCGTAGAGCCCGGTCAGCTCGAAGGGGTCCTCGATGCCGAGCTCGTCGAGCACCTCCTCGGGCGCGAGGTCGGCGACGACGATGGCGAGGTCGCCGCAGACCCGGCGCACCTCGCCCGGCAGGTCCGCGAAGGCGGCGGCGGCGAGCGCCTCGATGTCCTCGAGCGAGGGCGCGAACGCAGAAAGGCGGGGGGCGGCGTGGACCATGCGCCCGGGATAGCGCGTAATCCCGATCGCGAACAGCGGCGATCGCGGGCTTTTCGACGGGCGCCGGCGCCGCTATCGTCCGCGACCGACCGCAACGAGGGAGGACGACGGCCATGACCCGACACGATGCGGCGCGGGGGCCGCGATGAAGATCGCCGCGGCGGCCTACCCGATCGACTGGCACAACCGCTGGAACGAGTACGTCGGCAAGCTCCGCGTCTGGGTGCGCACCGCGTCCGAGCAGGGCGCCGAGCTCCTGCTCTTCCCGGAATACGCCGCGCTCGAGCTCGCGAGCCTCGCCGACGAGAAGAACGCCGCCGACCCGCAGAAGGCGATGGAGGCGGTCAGCAACCGCATCAAGGACGTCGACGACCTCCACGCCAGCCTCGCCCGCGAGTTCAAGCTCCACATCTGCGCCGCGACCGGCCCGCTCCGCGCCCGCGACGGCCGGGCGACGAACCGCGCCCGCCTCTTCGCCCCGGACGGCAGCGCCGGCTACCAGGACAAGCTGATGCCGAGCGTCTTCGAGCGCGGCGACTGGGGGGTCTCGGGCGGCAGCGGCGCCCGGGTCTTCGAGACGGCGATCGGGAAGATCGGCATCCTCATCGGCTACGACGCCGAGTTCCCGCTGATCGCCCGGGCGATGGCCGAGGCGGGGGCGGAGATCCTCCTCGTCCCGAGCTCGACCGATTCGCCCGCCGGCCACGCCCGCGTCCGCCTCGGCGCGATGGCGCGGGCCGCCGAGAACCAGTGCATCGTCGCCCAGGCGGTGACGATCGGCGAGGCCGACTGGCTCCCCGCCGCCCGCCGCAGCGTCGGGGTCGCCGGGGTCTTCGGCCCCCCCGACGCCGGTTTTCCCGAGGACGGGGTCATCGCCAGCGGCAAGCCCGGCAACGCCGGGTGGGTGACCGGCGAGGCCAGCCTCGACGCGGTCTGGCGGGTGCGCGAGGAAGGCAGCGTCCGCACCTGGGCCGACTGGCCCGAGCAGGCCCGCGCCCTCGCCGCCCCGGTCGAGACCATCGCGCTCGGGCCCCCCGCCGCCGCCCCCGCCGCCGAGGCCTGAGCGGCGCGAAGGGGAGCGCCCGGCGTGCGGGCGGGCGGGCGGGGCGCAACGGGCGCTCCCCGGCCCGACGCCCGCGCGACTACTCGAAGAGGTCGCCGATCCCCGCCGCGCTCCCCGCCGCCTGCGGCGCGGGGAGCCCGAGGTGGGTCCAGGCGCGCGCCGCCAGCATCCGGCCGCGCGGCGTGCGCTGGATCAGGCCCTGCTGGAGCAGGAAGGGCTCGATCACCTCCTCGATCGCGTCGCGGACCTCGGAGAGCGCCGCGGCGATCGTCTCGACCCCGACCGGCCCGCCGCCGTAGCTCTCGGCGAGGAGCCGCAGGTAGCGCCGGTCGGCGCCGTCGAGGCCGATGACGTCGACCCCGAGCCGGGTCAGCGCCCGGTCGGCGATCTCGCGGGTCACCCGCCCGTCGCCCTCGACGATGGCGAAGTCGACGACCCGCCTGAGCAGCCGCCCGGCGATGCGCGGCGTGCCGCGGGCGCGCCGCGCGATCTCGAGGGCGCCGTCGGGCGAGGCCTCGGCGCGGAGCAGCCGCGCGGCGCGGGTGACGATCTCGACGAGCTCGTCCACGTCGTAGAACTCGAGCCGGGTCGGGATGCCGAAGCGGTCGCGCAGCGGCGTCGTCAGCAGCCCGAGGCGCGTCGTCGCCCCGACGAGGGTGAAGGGCTGGAGCTCGATCCGCACCGTCCGCGCCGCCGGCCCCTCGCCGATGACGAGGTCGAGCTGGAAGTCCTCGAGCGC
>CAZEGY010000302.1:0-4398 GCA_964511815.1 uncultured Rhodovulum sp. | reverse complement strand
GTGAGGTCGATGCCGTTGACGATGTTCCCCCACTGGTCGGAGCCGCCCATCTGCAACAGGCAACCCTCGCGGCGGTGGAGCTCCAGGAAGTCGTAGGCCTGAAGGATCATGTAGTTGAACTCGAGGAACGACAGCGTCTGCTCGCGGTCGAGCCGCGACTTGACGCTCTCGAACGAGAGCATCCGGTTGACCGAGAAGTGCCGGCCGATGTCGCGCAGGAAGCTCAGGTAGTTGAGCTCGTCGAGCCACGCGGCGTTGTCGAGCATGATCGCGTCCGACGGTCCGTCGCCGTAGGCGAGGTACTTCGCGAACACCCCGCGGATCGTGGCGATGTTGGCGCCGATCCGCTCGGGCGAGAGCAGCGGCCGCTCGTCGGAGCGGAACGACGGGTCGCCGACCTTGGTGGTGCCGCCGCCCATCAGCGTGATCGGCCGGTGGCCGGTCTTCTGGAGCCAGCGCAGCATCATGATGTTGAGGAGGTGCCCGACGTGCAGCGACTGGGCCGTCGCGTCGTAGCCGATGTAGGCCGGGACGATCCCCGCGGCGAGCCGCTCGTCGAGGCCCTCGCGGTCGGTGCAGTCCTGGAGGTAGCCGCGCGTGACCATCACGTCGAGGAAATCGCTCTTCGGGCGCTTGGTCATGGCTCTGGTCCTTCCGCGGAAACGCCGGCCGTTCTATAGCGGGCGCGGGCGGGACGGAAGGGCGGAGATGCGGGCGCTGGGTCTGATGTCGGGGACGTCGATGGACGGCGTCGACGCCGCGGTGGTCGAGACCGACGGCGTCGAGATCGCCGCGTTCGGCCCGTCGGCCTTCCGCCCCTACGCCGAGCCCGAGCGCGCCCTCCTCCGCGCCGCCCTCGGCCGCTGGCCGGGCGAGGACGGGCTCGACGAGGTCGAGGCGCTGGTGCGCGGCGCCCATGCCGCGGCGGTGGCGGGGTTCGACGGCGTCGAGGTCGTCGGGTTCCACGGCCAGACCCTCGCCCACGAGCCGCGCGGCCGGGGGACGCACCAGATCGGGCGCGGCGACCTCCTCGCCCGCGACAGCGGGCGGACGGTGGTCTGGGACTTCCGCACCGCCGACGTCGCCAGCGGCGGCGAGGGGGCGCCGCTGGTGCCGTTCTTCCACTTCGCGCTGGCGCGGCGGATCGGGGCGGAGGCGCCGGTGGCGTTCCTGAACCTCGGCGGCGTCGGCAACGTCACCTGGGTCGATCCGCGGGCGCCCGCGCCCGAGGCGCCGGGGGCGCTCGTCGCCTTCGACACCGGGCCGGGGAACGCGCTCATCGACGACTTCCTCGCCCGGCGCCGCGGCCAAGCCTACGACGCCGACGGCGCCGTGGCCGCGGCCGGTACCGTGCGCGACGCGATGCTCGCCGACCTCCCGTCGCTCGACTACATCCGAAGGCCGCCGCCCAAGTCCCTCGACCGGCAGGACTTCCACGGATTTCTCGACCGCGTCGCACCGCTCTCGACCGAGGACGGCGCCGCGACGCTCGCGGCGCTCACCGCGGCCTGCGTCGCCGAGGCGGCACGGCACTTCCCCGAGCCGGCGACGCGCTGGCTGGTCTGCGGCGGCGGGCGGCGCAACCGGACGCTGATGGCGATGCTCGCGGCGCGGTCGAACGCGCCGGTCGAGGCGGTGGAGGCGGTCGGGCTCGACGGCGACATGCTCGAGGCGCAGGCCTTCGCCTACCTCGCGGTGCGGGTGCTGCGCGGCCTGCCGACCTCGGCCCCGGCGACGACGGGCGTGCGCCTGCCGGTGTCGGGGGGGCGCGTCAGCCGGCCATAGCGAGCCCGGTCGCGCCGGCCGTCAGTCGGCCGGAAGCATCGCCGGGTTCCAGACCACCTCCCAGAGATGTCCGTCGGGGTCGCGGAAGTAGCCGCCATAGCCGCCGTAGAAGGTGTCCGCGGCGCCCTTGACGATGTCCGCGCCGGCCATCCGCGCCCGCGCCATGACCGCGTCGACCTCGTCGCGGCGCACGACGTTGTGCCCGATGGAGACGGCGGTGGAGCTGACCGGCCGCTTGGGCAGTCCGCTGTCGTGGGCGAGGTCGTCCTGCGCCCAGATCGCGAGCCTGAGCCCGCCGGCCAGGTCGAAGAAGGCGACCGCGCCATGCGCGAACTCGCGACCGACGATGCCGTCGGTCGGCAGGCCGAGACCGTCGCGATAGAAGGCGAGCGAGCGCTCGAGGTCGGCGACGCCGAGTGTCAGAACCGAGATCCGGGGCTTCATGTCCATACCCTTGTCCACCGGGGTCCGCACCACGCGAACCCGTCGATAGTCTTGGGCCGTCACCATCGTGACGGAAGGACCCGCCGAGCGGGGGCCGGGCCAACCTTCCCGAGCCTAACCTGTTTCAGACAGCGGACAACGTAGGGCGCCCGAGGGCCGCGGTCAAACGCCGCGCCGCGCGGGGCGCGCCGTCACCCGGCTCCGACGGTGACCGGCGCGCCCGTCCAGCCGGTGGCGATCAGCGCGTCGATCAGGCGGTGGACCTTCAGCGCCTCCTCGCCCGTCACCTTCGGGTCGCGGCCCGCGCGGATCGCGGCGACGAAGTCGGCCATCACCGCCCGGTGGTAGTCGTGGGGGAAGGCCATCGGGTCGGCGCCCGTCCCCCCGGCGCTGTCGTCGGGCTCCATCGCCTCGCAGCGCCCGTCCTGCCACTGGACGAGCAGCTCGGTGCCCCGGAGGAGCGCCGTCCCCTTCTCGCAGGTGAGCGCGATCTCCTCGGGGAAGCCCGGAAACGCCGCCGTCGTCGCCTCGATGACCCCGACCGCCCCGTTCGCGAAGCGGGCGGCGGCGACGACCATGTCCTCGGTCTCCATCCGGTGCACGGGCGTCGTCGTGACGTACCCCGCGACCTCGGCGACCGGGCCGGCGAGCGAGAGCATCAGGTCGAGGGTGTGGATGCCCTGCGACATCAGCACCCCGCCGCCGTCGCGGGCGAGCGTGCCGCGGCCGGGCTCGTCGTAGTAGCCCTGCGGCCGCCACAGGCGGATCGTCGTCGAGCAGCCGACGATGGCACCGAGCGCGCCCTCGCCGAGGAGCGCCGCGAGGCGCAGGCCCGCCGGCCGGAAGCGGTGCTGGAGCACGATGCCGAGGCGGACGCCGGCCGCGCGGCAGCCGGCGACGAGATCGGCGGCGCGCTCGGTCGTCACGTCGACGGGCTTCTCCATCAGGACGTGCTTGCCGGCGCGCGCGCAGGCGAGGCCGATGTCGCGGTGGGTGTTCGCCGGGGTGAAGACGGCGACGGCGTCGATCGCGGGATCGGCGAGGATCGCGTCGAGGCTGTCGACGAGCGGGAAAGGGAAGCGTTCGGCGAAGGCGGCGCGGCGGGCGGCGCTCGGGCTGAAGGCGGCGGCGACCTCGACCTCGCCGGCGAGATCGAGGAGCCCCCTGGCGTGGGGGGTGACGGCCATGCCGAGGCCGACGATGGCGATGCGGGTCTTCTTCACGCGGGCCCCCTCCCTTGCAGGCGCGGCGACAATGGCGGCCGGGCGCGCCGATGGGAAGGGGCGGCGACTGCTCACAAGTTCCTGAACGGCCAACGGCCGGCTTTGCCGGGGCGCCGTCGTGGCCTACCAAGGAAGGCGAGGGCCCAGGAGATGCCATGTCCATCCGGTCGAGCCTCGTCTGCCTCACCCTTCTCTGCGGCGGGGGCGCCGCATCGGCGCAGGGACAGGACGACACCGGCGCCGGCGAGCCGGTCGATGCCGAGATCGTCCTCGCCGTCGACGCCTCGCGCTCGATGGACCTCGACGAGTACGCCACCCAGCGCGACGGCTACCTCGCCGCCCTCCGCCACCCCGACCTCATCCGGGCGATCACCGCGGGCCGCCTCGGCAAGGTCGCCTTCGCCTACGTCGAGTGGTCGGGCGAGATCCGCGACGGCGCGCTCATCCCGTGGCGGGTGGTGGCGACGCCCGAGGACGCGGCGGCGATGGCCGGGGAGATCGCGGCGATGCCGGTCGTCCGCGGCCGCGGCACCTCGATCTCGCGGGCGATCTCCTTCGCGACCGTGCTCCTCGACGACGGCAGCGTCGACGGCGCGCGGCAGGTCATCGACATCTCCGGCGACGGCGCCAACAACGCCGGCCCCCCGGTCACCGACGCCCGCGACGCGGCGGTGGCGCGCGGGATCACCATCAACGGCCTGCCGGTGATGACCGCGCCCGGCGGCGCGATGGCCGACCTCGACCGCTACTACGAGGAGTGCGTCATCGGCGGGCTCGGCGCCTTCGTCATGGTCGCCGAGGGCTGGGAGGACTTCGCCGACACCATCCGCCGCAAGCTCGTCATGGAGATCAGCGGCCTCGCCCCACCGCCGCGGGTGGTGCCGGCGCAGTACGAGCCGATGGACTGCCTGATCGGCGAGAAGACCTTCCGCTGGCGCTTCAACCG
>CAZEGY010000301.1:0-4402 GCA_964511815.1 uncultured Rhodovulum sp. | reverse complement strand
GGCGCGGATCAACTGCCTGACCCACCTGCTCGCCTCGATCCCCTACGAGAAGGTCGCGTACGACGAGCCGAAGCTCGGCAAGCGCCAGAAGCGTCCCGACGACTATGTCGCCGACCGCACCGCCCGCAACGTCGTGCCGGCGGTGTTCTGAGCCGGTGGACGGGGCCGCGTTGCGGACACCGTCAGGCGACCACCTCCGGCTCCGTGTCGGGGGGGTCGTTGCGCATCCACGCCATCAGGAGCTCGTAGAAGATGCCGAGCAGGATCGGCCCGAGGAAGAGGCCGATGAGGCCGTAGACCACGGTTCCGCCGATTACGCCGAGAAGGATGACGAGCATCGGTGTCGACAGCCCGCGCGCCATCAGGATCGGCTTCAGCACGTTGTCGATGACCGGGATCGGGATCAGCAGGACCGTCAGGAGCAGTGCGGGCCCGGTGTCCCGGGTCGCCCACGCCCAGATGACGACCGGCAGCAGCACCGGGATCGGCCCGACCTGGACGATGCAGAAGATCAGCACGAGGAAGGCGGCGAGGCCGGCGCCCGGCACGCCGAGCAGGGTCAGCACGACGCCGGCGATCAGCGCCTGCAAGAGGGCGACACCGATCACCCCGCGCGAGATGTTGCGGATCGTCGCGCCGGCGAGGTCGACGAAGCGCGCGCCGCGTTCGGCGGCGATGCGGCGGGCGAAGACCCTGACCTGCTCCCCGAGGCGCGGGCCGGGGACGAAGAGGAAGCCGGCGACCAGCACCGAGGCGGCGAAGCCGAGCATGCCGAAGCCGACGCCGGCGATCTTGCCGGCGACCGCCCCGGCCGCCGTCAGCAGCGGCGGACCGAAGCGCTTCACCGCGGCTTCGAGGTTGACCGAGGCGAGGCTCCACGCCGCATGGACCTTCTCGCCGATCACCGGCCACTCCCGCACCGACTCGGGCGGGCGCGGCACGCTCACCGTCTGGTTCTCGAAGTCGGAGACGAGGTTTACCGTGGTCTCGGCGACGTTGACCGTCACCGCCCCGAGCGGAACGACGACGACGAGCAGGCCCACCGCCGTGATGATCGCCGCCGCCAGCCCGCCGCGGCCGCCGAGAAAGTCACGCAGGCTGGCGAAGGCCGGATAGAGCGCGACCACGAGGATGACCGCCCAGATCACCATGATGGCGAAGGGAGCGAGCAGGGTCAGCGACAGGTAGGCGAAGAAGCCGACGAAGGTCAGCCGGATCACCAGGTCGGTGACCCGCGAATCCAGGGCGCGGGCGGCGGCCTCGGCCTCCGCAGCAATCAGGTGTGCGGTCTGCTCGGTCTGCATGATTTCCCTCCTTGCCGGCTCGGGATCGAAGCACCCCCAGGCCCGCCGGGCCTCCTGGGACGGTGCCGCGCCGGTGCTTCCGCACCCCTGAAACAGTCGCGGCGAACGCGCGGGGCCGCGGCGTGGCGAGACGCATTGGCCGGAGGTTCCCCATGACGATTGTCGACGCCTATCTCCACCTGGTCTCGCGTTGGCGCTGGAGCTTCCTGCTGGCGTTGCTGATCGGCGCGTTCGTGCTGCAGGCGATCCTGCCTAACGGGACCGTCACCCGACTCACCGGCTTCGTGCTGTTCATGCTGGTGTTCGGCGGTGCGCTCTATGCCGGGCGCACCGGCCGCCGGGCTACCCGGACGGCGGTGGCCATGCTTGTAGCTGCGGTCGTGCTGCAGATCCTCAACGTCCTCGGCCTCGCCGCGCTCGAGGGGCCGCTCGCCGTGCTGGCGCTGGCCATCGTCCTCGGCGCCCTCGTCGCGACCTTCGCCGAGCTCATCGGCAACCGCGACGCTACCGCCGACAGCCTGGTCGGCGCGATCTTCGGCTATTTCGTCATCGCCGCCGCCTGTGCGCTGTTGTTCCGCCAGATGGAAGGCGCGTATCCCGGCTCGTTCCGCCTGCCCGAAGCCGGCGACCTCGACACGCAGATGCTCTATTTCAGCCTCATCACCGTGACGACCGCCGGCTACGGCGACATCACGCCGGTCACCTCGATCGCGCAGATCTCCGCGGGGCTGGAGGCGGCGCTCGGCACGCTCTACCTCGCGATCCTGATCGGACGCATCGTCGGCCAGCTCGCGCCGCTGCAACGACCGGACGCGGGCAGGGGCGGGGGTCCGGCTGACGAGAGCGAGGGTCCGTCCTGAGGGCGACACCGCTCCCTCTCCTACCGGAGGCCGGCGGGGACCGCGGCGCGCGCGCCGTCCCGCCAGCCGAGCATCGCCAGGATCAGCGCCCGCGCCCACACCGCATAGACCACCCCGAGGATCGAGTAGAGGCACCAGTCGAGCGTCTTCGCCAGCGTGCTGCCTTCGGCGGTGCCGAGCAGCACCCAGACCAGCGGGATCGCCAGCGCCACCGCGCCCTGGTGCCGGCCGGCGAAGGCGCGGGGCACGACGAGCAGGCCGAGGAAGGCCATGGCGAGCAGCGCCGCCCCGGGTTGCGGCCAGACGGCGTAGAGCAGCGAGAATGCCAGCGCCGCCCCGCCCGCCATCAGCGCGGAGAGCACGCTCTCGGCACCGGTCTCGCGGGCGTCGCGGCGGCTGAGCGAGACCAGCACGATGGCGATGGTGAAGAGCACCCGCATCGCCGAGGTCAGGTTGAAGGCGAGGAGCAGCGAGAAGGCCGGCAGCATCACCAGCGCCGCGACAGCGGCGCCTCGGGTCCGCTCCACCGGATCGGGTGGGGGGGCCGGTGCGGCCCGGGCGGCGACGCGCACCGCCGGGAACAGCGCGAAGGCGACGTAGAGGCCGGCGACCGCCAGCACGCCGTTGAGCGCGAAGGCCCCGGAGAGCGCGCCGCCGACCTGCTCGGACTGGCCCGTAGCCATTGGCAGCATGATGGCGAAGGTCTGGAGCAGCACCCCGATCGGCGCGCTCCGCGGCACCGCCTGCAGCCGGAAGGCATGGAACAACACCAGCCCGACGAAGCCGACCATCAGGTAGGGATACTGGCTCAGCACCCCGGCGATGCCGGCGAAGGCGAGCGGCAGCAGCGCCAGCAGCAGCGCCAGGATGAGGACCACGGCGAAGGGCGGCGGCGCCGGCATCTTCAGGGTGAAGGTCGCGAACAGCATCGCCGCGACGAACGGCAGCGGTGCGCCGAGCCACACCGCCACACCGTAGACCAGCGGGGTGACCAGCGCCACCCGCAGCACCTGCTGCGCGGGGGCAGGCTCAGTAGACATACGAGGCGAGCGCCCGGGCTCGGATCAGCAGCTTCCAGAACGGCCGCAGCCAGCCGGCCTCGTCGGTGTAGACCATCACCGTCGCCTGCGAGCCCAGGCGCACGTTGGGCGGTCGCTGGTCGGGCGGGTCGAACTGCAGCCGGACGCCGAAACGCTGCGGCTCGGCGAGCCAGTTCTGCTGCGGCGGGGTGTCGACGAGCCCGCCGGGGGCGGCCGCCTGGTTCACCGTCATGATGCCGCCGGCGAAGGACACGATCCGCGCCGGCCAGACCCGGCCGGGCAGCACGTCGAGCACGACCTCGGCCGGGTCGCCGACCTGCATGTTGCCGAGCTGGTTTTCGCGGTAGTAGCCGATCATCCACGCGCCCTGCAGGTCGATCATCGTCAGCACCGGCTGGCCGGCGGTCGCGGTCTCGCCCGGGCCGACGCTGAAGTTCGTCACCCGCCCGCGCGTCGGCGCCACCACCCGCGTCTGGCGCAGGTCGAACTGGGCCGTCTCCAGCGCCGCCTGCGCCGCACGCAGCTGCGGGTTGTCGGCGCCCGCCGGCCCCAATGCCTCCTCGGCGCTGCGCAGGTCGGCCTCGGCCGCCGCGACGGTCGCCTCGCCCGAAGCCACCTCGGCGGTCGCCTTGTCGCCCTCCGCCGCCGGGGTCACCCCGCGCCTGACGAGCTCGAGGGTGCGGGCGGCCTGGGCGCGGCTGTTGGTCAGGATCGCGTCGGCCTCGGCCACGCGCGCCTGCGCGGCGGCGACGTCGGCGGTGGAGGCGCCGATCGACTGCCCGACCTGGGCGAGATCGGCCTCCGCCGACTCCACCGCCAGCCGGAAGGGGGTCGGGTCGATCTCGAAGAGCAGGGTGCCCGCCTCGACGACCTCGTCGTCGCGAACGGCGACCTGCAGGAGCTCGCCCGAGATCCGCGGCGAGATCGGCAGCACCAGCCCCTCGACCGTGCCGATCGCGGAGACCGGCGCGGTGCGGTCGCTGGCGATCTGGAGGGCGAGCAGGAACAGCAGCAGCACCGCGACGACGATCGTCCAGCGGCGCACCGGGTCGCGGGGTGGCCGGGCGGGCTCGTCCTTGGGATCGGCGCTTTCTGACATCTCGACCGGCTCGATTGAGGCGCGGGGCAGGCGGACCGGCCGGGGCGGTCACACCGCCGGCGGCGCCCAGTTCAGGAAGAAGCCGATGTCGCCGGGCAC
>CAZEGY010000300.1:0-4406 GCA_964511815.1 uncultured Rhodovulum sp. | reverse complement strand
AGTACCGCCGCAACGACCAGGCCTTCACCCGCGGCAGCTTCCGGGTCCGCGGCGATTCGCTGGAGATCTGGCCCGCCCACCTCGAGGACCGGGCGTGGCGGCTGTCGTTCTTCGGCGAGGAGCTCGAATCGATCTCGGAGTTCGATCCGCTGACCGGCTCGCGCACCGACCAGCTCGCCCGGGTGCGGGTCTATGCCAACTCGCACTACGTCACGCCGCGCCCGACGCTCAACCAGGCGATCTCGGGCATCAAGGCCGAGCTGACCCAGCGCCTCGACCAGCTCGTCAAGGAGGGCAAGCTCGTCGAGGCCCAGCGCCTCGAGCAGCGCACCACCTTCGACCTCGAGATGCTCCTCGCCACCGGCTCGTGCAACGGCATCGAGAACTACTCGCGCTACCTCACGGGGCGGAAGCCCGGCGAGCCGCCCCCGACCCTCTTCGAGTACATCCCCGACAACGCCATCGTCTTCGCTGACGAGAGCCACGTCTCGGTGCCGCAGATCGGCGGCATGTACCGCGGCGACTACCGCCGCAAGTTCACCCTCGCCGAGCACGGCTTCCGCCTGCCCTCGTGCATGGACAACCGACCCCTCAAGTTCGAGGAGTGGGACGCGATGCGCCCGCAGTCGGTATTCGTGAGCGCGACGCCCGCGGCGTGGGAGATCGAACAGGCGGGCGGGGTCTTCACCGAGCAGGTGATCCGCCCGACCGGCCTCATCGACCCGCCGATCGAGATCCGCCCGGTGTCGATGCAGGTCGACGACCTCCTCGACGAAGTGCGCAAGGTCGCCGCCGCCGGCAACCGGGCGCTCGTCACCGTGCTGACCAAGCGCATGGCCGAGGATCTGACCGAGTACCTGCACGAGCAGGGCATCCGCGTCCGCTACATGCACTCCGACATCGAGACGCTGGAGCGCATCGAGATCCTCCGCGACCTCCGCCTCGGCGCCTTCGACGTGCTCGTCGGCATCAACCTGCTGCGCGAGGGCCTCGACATCCCGGAATGCGCGCTCGTCGCCATCCTCGACGCCGACAAGGAGGGGTTCCTGCGCTCGGAGACCTCGCTCGTCCAGACCATCGGCCGGGCGGCGCGCAACGTCGAGGGCCGGGTCATCATGTACGCCGACGGCATCACCGGCTCGATGGAGCGGGCGATCGCCGAGACCAACCGCCGGCGCGAGAAGCAGCTCGCCTACAACGAGGCGCACGGCATCACCCCCGAGACCGTGCGCAAGAACGTCTCGGACGTGCTCGAGGGCCTGTGGTCCGGCGACACCGACCAGGCGCGGATCACCGCGACGGTCGAGAAGGCGATGATCGGCGGCAATCTCCACGCCCACCTCGACGCGCTCAGGAAGGCGATGCTGAAGGCGGCCGAGAACCTCGAGTTCGAGGAGGCGGCGCGGATGCGCGACGAGATCAAGCGGCTGGAGACGGTCGAGCTCGTCGTCCACGACGATCCTCTCGCCCGCCAGTCGGCGATCGCCGCCGAGGTCGACGCCGCCGTGCCGCGCTCCAAGGCCGGCCGGGGCGGGACGCGCGCCTACAAGGGCAAGAAGCGATAGGCCGCCCGACGGGCGGCCTCCGTCGCCGGGCGACCGCCCGCTACAGGCAGGCCACCGACAGCGACGTCCGCTGGTCGCCCGGGGCGCCGGTGGCGGCCGGCACGCCCTCGCGGATCTCGATCTCGATCGTCGTCGGATCGCAGTCGCCGAAGCGCGCGGTGAGCCTCGCCCAGGCATCCGAGAGCGTCGCCGCCTCGGGGCGCAGGCGCAGGCTGATGGCGCCTTCGCGCCCCGTCGGCAGCGTGCAGCGGTAGGTGACGGCAGCGGTCCGGCGAAGGAAATCGCCGATCGTGACCTGTCCCATGGTGCATCTCCCTGCGCTCGCGCAGCCGCCATATGCCGCCCCCGGGGTGATCGGACCGTGATCCGGCTGCGAAGGCGGCGTGAAAATTGCCGGCATCAGGCAGTTCCCGGCAGGAACGGCTGCCCGGCGAGCGCCTGGACGAAGACCGCGACCGAGAACGCGAGCCACGCCACCGCGAACGCCGCCGTCGCCGCGGTCGCCGGTCGCGGCGGCATCAGCGCGGCGGCGACGAGCGCCACGGCGGGGACCGCCTGCATCGCGTGGGTGCCGAAGAAGTGCGCGACGCGGAGGTCGCCCACCGTCCGCGACCAGCCCATGCCGGGAAGCCCGCCGGCATCGCTCCCCCCCGCGGGGACGAGGTGGCTGCCGTTCCGCGCCATCGTCGCGGCGAAGACCACGGTGAGCGCGAAGGTGAGGACGAGCCCCGCCGCGACCCCGAACCGCAGCGCCGGCGACCGCGGCCCCTCCGGGCTCCGCCAGATCGCGACGCCGTAGACCGCCGTCGCGGCGGTGAAGCCGACCGCGAGCACGCCGGCGAGGGCGAAGAGCGCGGCCGCCACCGGCGTCGACTGGTTGAAGTGCGAGCCGGTGCCGAGGGCGGCCGCCCCGAGGATCCACGCCATCTCCACCGCCGTCGCCGCGACGACGCACGTCGCCAGCGCCCCGTGGCCCCGGCCGCCCGCGGTCGCCGCCGGCAGCCAGCGGGCGCAGACCGCGAGGGTCGCGAAGAACACCGCGAGCGAGACCTCGAACTTGAGCGGCTTCACCCAGATGGCGACGCCGTACCGGAGCCGGTCGTCGACGAGCAGCGCGAACACCGTCGGCGGCACCAGCGCGAGGAAGCCGACGGTGGCGGCGGCGTAGAGCCGCGCCGGATGCCAGGCCGGCATCGGCGCGGCGGGAACCGGCGCGGCGGCGAGGGTCGGGAAGGTCATCGTCACGTCTCCATGTCGAAGGCGGGAACCCGCGCCGTCCGGGCGGCGCGGAGGACGGCGAAGGCGAGAAGGCCGGCGGGCCCGAAGAGGAAGGTGAGGACGAGGCAGGGCACCACGAGCGGGTGCGCGATCCCCTCGCGCCGCGCGGTCCGCACCGCCCAGCCGCCGACGAAGAGGTCGAAGGCGAGGTAGTGCAGCCAGCCCGCGAGCGCGATCCACGGATCGGCGAAGAGCGCCATCACCGCGGCGAGCTCGCCGAAACCGCCCTCGGCGCGCGACCAGAAGGCGAGGACGAGCCCGGAATAGGCGACCGAGAGCAGCAGCGGAATCGCCGCGCCGGCGACGCGGTCGGCGAGGCGCGGGGCCAGCGGCGCGGCGAGGAGCGCCAGCCAGCCGGCGAGGGCGACGGCATTCGCCGCCTGGAACACGGTGTCGGGGGTCATCGCGCTTCACGGCTCCATCTTTACATCGTCAACATAACGCTCCCGAATCCTTCCGCTGTCAAGATTCGATTTTGACAACGGCAAGTTTCCCCGCTACCCCGGGTCCCATGAGCACCGATCAGCCCCCCGACCCGTCCCCCGTCGCCGCACCCGACGCGGCACCCGCCCGCCCCTACCACCACGGCGACCTCCGCGCCGCGCTCATCGCGGCGGGGGAGGCGGAGCTCGCGGAGAAGGGTCTCGAGGGCTTCGCGCTTCGCGGCGTCGCCAAGCGCGCGGGCGTCAGCCACGCCGCGCCCGCCCATCACTTCGGCGACAGCGAGGGGCTGCTCAGCGCGCTCGCCGCCGAGGGCTTCCGTCGCTTCCTCGCCGCCCAGCGCGCCCGCGAGGCGGTGGCGGGGCCGGACGGACGCGACCGCCTCATCGCCTCGGGCCTCGGCTACGTCGACTTCGCCCTCGCCCACCCGGCGCTCTTCCGGCTGATGTTCTCCTCGGCACGGCCGAACTTCGCGACCCCCGAGCTCCGCGCCGCCGCCGCCGCCGCGAGCCGCCACCTCCTCGACCACGCCGCCGCCCTCCGCGGCGACCCTCCGGGCAGCATCGAGGCGCTCGACGCCGACGACAGCGCCCTGCTCACCGACGTCACCGCGCTCTGGGCGACGGCCCACGGCCTCGCGGACCTCCTCCAGGCCGGCCGCATCCTCGGCGAGCTTCCCGCCGAGGCCCGCGAGCCCGTGCTGCTCGCCGTCCTCGGTCGCGCCCTGCCGCCGGCGCTGGAAAATCCTTGACGCACCCGGGCTCCGGGAGGCCACAACAGCGGCAGGGGATCTCCGCCCCGACTCGGCTCACCGAAAGGATCCGCCCATGTGCGACTGCGGCTGCTCAGGGAACGCGCCCGGCACCCACGCCACCACGTTCTCGGTCCCGGGAATGACCGGGGTCGAGGGCATGTGGGCGATCGCCGACGCCTTCGCGGAGAAGCTGCCGGGCACCGCCGTCGAGATCGACCTCCCCGCGCGGACCGTGCGGGTCGCCGCCCCCTGCGACACCGTCGGCGCGATCCTCGCCGGTGCCGGCTACCCGGCGAGCGCGGTCTGAGCGATCTCCGCGAAAGGGCTCCGACGCGCCCGGAGGCCACCTCTGCGCACGCGTGCGCAGA